>JAJZQK010000103.1:7534-8700 GCA_021847625.1 Chloroflexota bacterium | reverse complement strand
TCACCCACCCTCCCCGCCGCAGCCCGGTGGGCATGGCGAGCGGGCTCCGAAAAGCAAACGAATCAACCGTTCGGCCCGCGGGCCGAACCCACAGACAGTATACCATCGTTCAGTATGGCGATGGAAGAGGGACGCCCGGCGCCTGCCGGGTGCACAATGCGGCCGTATACGCCGACGGTCGCCTTCATCATGAAGTAACGCTCTCTTAATGAAAACCAAATGTTCACGTGGTATGCTAGCAAGTCGTAGCGGTGGAGCGCCGGGAAGGTCGTTACCCCTCGCAGGGTGAGTCGCCCGCCGCTGAAGCAGCGGCCTAATTCAACAAAGCCCCTCCGGGGCTGGGACGGGGCCATGATTGGCCGCTGCCCAGCGTTTCAGAGGCGGCAGCGGTGGCCGATGTTAACCCGTCCCTAGCCCGCCTTGGCGGGCTTTGTTGGCTGAGCCCGGCGCATTCATGCCCGGGCGGCGGTCGTTCCACAACCGTACCCCGATTGCCAGGCAGGGTTGGTGGTCGCCAGGGTGCCGGAGGCGGGCGAGCGGCCGCTCGCCCCTACAAATACCGGATGGATCCCCGCTTCCGCGGGGATGACGGGATAGAACGCGTTGCCCATCGCGGGTATTGCCGACGCAACAATCTTGCTGCCTAGGCGAATGACCGCCGCCGGTAGCCCCTACGGCCGGACGACCGTCTGGTGGCAAAGACAACGGCGGTGAGCCATTCGGCGAGGCGTCCCTTTATTCTCTCTGGGCCCTCGGCGTGCTCTGTGATTAATCGGGTCCTGGTCCACCGGCGCGAACGTCAGGAACGCCCGGTTCGTTGGTTATCCTGTCAGGCTCAACTGAGCGGCAGGGTGAAGGAGAAGGTGCTGCCTTTGCCGACCTCGCTGTCGACCCAGATGCGGCCCCCGTGGGCCTCCACCAGCATCTTCGTGATGTAGAGGCCCAGGCCAAGCCCCTCCATCCGGCGGCTCTGGCCCACCCGGTAGAAGCGGTCGAACAGGTGCGGCAGGTCTTCCTTGGCGATGCCGCGGCCCTTGTCCGCCACCGCGACCGTCAGCTCGTCGGCGTCGGCTCCGACGGTTACCCTTATCGTGTCCTCCGAGTACTTGAGAGCGTTGCTCAGCAGGTTCGTCAGGACCCGCTCCAGGCGATTGGCGTCGGCCAAG
>JAJZQK010000103.1:0-7524 GCA_021847625.1 Chloroflexota bacterium | reverse complement strand
TCGATGCGCTCCGCCGCCTGCGCCGCCGCCAGACGTCCCAGGAGGTCCAGCAACAGCGACGGCACGTCGAGGGGCGCCAAATCCAACATCACTTGTCCGGACTCCAGGCGTACGGTGTCGACCAGGTCTTGCAGCATCGCCTTTATTCGCTGTCCGCTCGTGAGGATCGCCTCACCTGCCTTGCGCGCCACCTCCGGCTTGTCCGTGGCGCGCAACAGCAGCTGCGCTTGGACCATGATGACGGTCAGCGGCGATCGCAGGTCGTGGGAGATGAGGGAGACGTAGTCCTCGCGGAGCTGCTCCGCGCGCTTGCGCTCGGTGATGTCCTCTTTGACGGCGACGAAGTTGGTGATGGTGCCCTCCGCGTCCTGGACAGGAGAGATCGACGCTGCCTCCCAGTAGAGTTCGCCGTTCTTCTTCTTGTTGAGGAACTCGCCGCGCCATTCCCGGCCTGCCAGGATGGTGCGCCAGAGGTCCTGGTAGACCTCGCGCGGCGTCTTGCCCGACTGCAGGATGCGCGGGTTCTGGCCGATGGCCTCTTCGGCGCTGTAGCCCGTCAGCTGCACGAACTTGGGGTTCACGTACTCGATCCTGCCCTCGGTGTCGGTGATCACCACCGTGGCCGGGCTCTGCTCGACGGCCAGCCACAGCCGGCGCAGCTGCAACTCGGCCGCCCTGCGCTCGGCCACCTCCGCCTCGAGCCCCTTGTTCGCGGCTAGCAGCGCGGTGGTGCGCTCGTCCACGCGCTGTTCCAGATTGTCGTTCAGCCGCGTGATCTCGGCGTAGGGCGCCTCCAGCCCCCGGCGGACGATGGCCAGGTACACGAGGTAGTAGGCGGCGACCTTGAAGATGTGGCCGATGAAGTTCATCATGCCGTAGACGTCGGTATACAGGGTGAAGCTCACCTCTGCCCCGATGGTGAGGAGCATCGCCGACACCAGCAGCCGCTGGCCCGCCGGGTCGATCCGGCCCCTTTGGCGCAGCAGATGGACGATGGCCGCGATCAGGATGCCGGAGACGATGTACTCGCTGGCGACCTTGAACGGCGTGAGGCCCTGTCCCGGCACGAAGCAGGCCGGGAAGATGCCGAGCCACATGATGGAGCCCGCTAGGGCCGCGGTAACCACGGTGTACAGCGCGAGAACGCGGGCGCGTGGCAGCCGGCGCCAGAGGAACACGGGTGCCATCAGCAGCGAGAAGGCGTTGAGATAGCGCCCGGCGATCCACAGTTGGGTCGGCGTGTTGGCGTCATACTGGGGGAAGACGCCCATCCCCTGGTAGGTCAGGACGTGCAGAAAGTCCAGAACCGCAACAAAAGCATAGGCGTTGCCCAGGAAGAGCAGGAAGTCGTTGCGCGCGTGGGCGTGCGTGCGCGTGGCGAACACGTATATGAGCGCCGCCACGAGGATGGCAAAGCCCTCCGCGAGGGCGTGGAACAGGAGGTAGTTGCTCTGGGTGGCCAGAAACAGGCCGGCAATAAGTAATCCACCCACCGCACCGGCACGAGCAACGCCGACTAGACTGGCGTGCCGCTTGGCGGCGGTCGGCATCGGGCGTACGTGACCTTGCACTCTACTCTCTCATCGGTATTGGCGCATCAGGCCATAAAGTCAGGCCGCGCCATGAAGCGCACATCGCCATTATACTACAGCTGTCCAAAGCCAAGAGGGAGGGGGGGTGCGATGTGTAGGAGTGATCGGCGACTAAGGACCTCCTGCACGCGGGGCGGCACTCTCTCGGGCCTAGCCTCCGCTTAGGCCAGGGGCAGGGTGAAGGAGAAGGTGCTGCCCTTACCGACCTCGCTCTCCACCCAGATGCGGCCGCCGTGGGCCTCGACAAAACCCTTGGTGATGTGGAGTCCCAGGCCTAGGCCCTCCGTCCTTCTCTGGGCGGGGAGTATTTGAGGGCGTTAGAGAAGAGGCTCTCGAGGATCCGCTCAAGCGTACCGAGGGCGTGCACTTAAACTGTAGCACCTGGCCCTCGGAAGAACAAACGACCCTTTGCCTTTGTGGCGGCCAAGCCGACGGTAACAGGTACGGCTGGCTTGCCCCGCTGGAAGTGCAGCCGGCCTGGTTGGGGCCGCTGGCGGGGGTGTGTAATGCCGTCGACCCGGCATCACCCCCCGGGCGGATTTAGGAGGAGGGCGGCTATGGACGCGTATGTGGTGCCCCTCGGCGAACTCGACCGCTCGGCCGTGGCCGTCGCGGGCGGCAAGGCGGCCAACAACGTCTCCGGGCCGGCGGCGCTGCTGGAGGCTGTCCGCCGCTGCTGGGCCTCGCTGTGGACCGACCGGGCGATCGCCTATCGCCAGCGCAACGGCATCGCCCACGAGGGCGTCGCCCTCGCCGTCGTCTGCCAGGAGATGGTGGCGGCCGAGGTGGTGGGCGTGCTGTTCACCGCCAACCCGGTCTCCGGCCGGCGCCTGGAGGTGGTGATCGACGCCAGCCTCGGCCTGGGCGAGGCCGTGGTGGGTGGGCTCGTCTCGCCCGACAACTACGTCGTGGACAAGCAGGCCCTCCGCATCACCGCCCGCCGGGTGAGCGCGAAGAACGTGCAGGTGGTCGCCTCTCCCCAGGGCGGCACCGCCCAAGCCCCCGTGGAGGCGACGCGCGCCCGGATGCCGGCTCTGCCGGACGAGGCCATCCGCGAGCGGGCCCGGACGGCCATCGCCGTCGAACAGCACTACGGCCAGCCGCAGGACGTGGAGTGGGCCTTCGCCGCCGGCACGCTCTACATCCTGCAGAGCCGCCCCATCACCTCGCTCTTTCCCGCGCCCCCGCCGCGGCCGGACGGCCAATACCGCATCTACATGTCCCTCAACACGGCGCAGGGCATGCTGGAGCCGTTCACCCCGCTCGGGGGGTCGACGCTGGCGACGCTGGCGAATGAGGTCTTCGTAGGCGAGCAAAGCGACCGCAAGGTACTGGTCGAACTGGGCGGCCGCATCTACGCCGACGTCACGGACCTACTCCGCAACCGGCTGGGACGTCATCTGCCGACGGCGTTCTTCCCCGAGGTCGAGCCCGTCACGGCGCGCATTTTGGTTACCCTGCTGGCCGACCCACGGCTCGGTCCTTACCCGGAGTCGTCCCGGCACGTGGCCTTTCGCTTGCTGCGTCGGGGATGGCCCAGCCTGCGGCGGTTCTTGTGGAGCATACTGCGCAACCTGCTGGACCCGGCTCGGGCTCGGCGGCGGGTTGATGAGGTGATGATCCCCTACCTGCGGAAGCTGCGGGAGGAGGTCCGCCGGCCGGTGCCGCTGGGCAGCCAGGCGGACGTTGCCCGCCGAGCGTTTCGCGGGGGCCTGGGGGCTCTGTTGTTCCCTAACCTGTTGCCGTTGGTGGTGCCGGGCGTTGCTAGCTATAAGCAGGCGGAGATGATCGTGCGCCGGTTGGGGCTGAGCGAGGAGCTGTACTGGACGGCCCGCCAGGGCCTGCCTCACAATAGGACGACGCTGATGGACCTTGATCTGTGGGCGCTGGCGCGGCAGGTGCAGGGCGACGCCGAATCTTCCGCCCTCCTGCACGGTGAGGAGCCGTCCGTGCTCGCCGCGCGCTACCGCGAGGTGGGTCTGCCCGGCGTCCTGCAGCGGGGAATGGGCGATTTCCTGGCGCGGTACGGCCACCGCGGGGTGCGGGAGATCGACCTTGGCATTCCCCGTTGGGCGGAGGATCCGACCTACCTGTTCGCCGTGCTGCGCGGGTACGTGGACCTGCCGGAGGAGGGAGCGCCGGACCGCCATTTCGCGGCCCAGGCCGCCGCGGGCGAGCGGGCGGCGCGGGAGCTCGTCGCCCAGGCTCGCAAGGCACCCGGCGGATTCGTGCAGGCCAAGAGGCTGGGCTTCTTCCTGGGCCGCTTTCGGCAGTTGGGCGGTCTGCGCGAGACGCCGAAGTTCCTCATCACCTGGCTCTTCCAGGCCCTGCGCGAGATGATGCTGGCGGCCGGCGACCAGCTGGTGGCGCAAGGCCGCCTGGAATGCCGAGAGGATACCTTCTTCCTCCATTTCACGGAGCTGGAGCGCCTAGGCGATGGCGACCTGCCGGTGGCGCGGCTGGTGGCGGAGCGCAAGCGCGAGTACGAACGCGAGTTGAGGCGGCCGCGGGCGCCGCGGGTGGTCACGAGCGAGGGCGAGGCCTTCTACGGCGAGCCGCTCGCCGCCGACGGCGGCGGCCTGGTCGGCGCCGGGGCCTCGCCCGGCGTGGTGCGCGGGCGGGCGCGGGTCATCCGCGACCCTCTGGGCGCGAAGCTGGCGGCCGGGGAGATCCTTGTCGCCCCGTCTACCGACCCCGCCTGGACGCCGCTGTTCCTCACCGCCGGGGGCCTCGTCATGGAGGCGGGAGGAGCGATGTCGCACGGCTCGATAGTGGCCCGCGAGTACGGCATCCCCGCCGTGGTGGGCCTGCCCGAGGCGACGACGCGCATTGCCGACGGGCAGAAGATCGAGGTCGACGGCAGCCGGGGCGTCGTGCGGATCATCGCGTCGGCCGGAGAACGACCCTGCCTCAGGCGGACCCGTCCCTACAGATACCGGATGGATCCCCGCTTCCGCGGGGATGACAGAGGCAGGCGTAGAGCGGCGGTCCCGTGAAGAGCACAGGAAGCGGTCCGGGCGACCGTCTCGCGTTGCGGGACTCCCTTCGGTCGCCGGTAGCCCCTACGGCATACAGGCGCCTGCCTGATGGGAAATACACCGGTAGGAAGCAAGGCGCTTCGGGCTCAACGGACGTTCCCCGTGCCTTCGGTTCAGGCGCTGGCGGGGAGGGCTAGCGCGGGCGACGGCTTAGCCGGGGCGGGCAGGGTGAAGGTGAAAGTCGAGCCGTGGCCGAGTTCGCTCGCCACTTCCATCCGGCCGCCGTGGGCTTCGACGATCTGCTTGGCGATGGTCAGGCCCAGGCCCGCCCCGCCCGTGGCCCGCGCCCGCGAGTGGTCGCCCCGGTAGAAGCGCTCGAAGATGTAGGGCAGGTCCTCCGGGGCGATGCCGATGCCGGTGTCGGCCACCGCTATCTCAATCCCCGCGCCACTCTGGCGGGCCGTGACGCTCACCCGGCCGCCCTCGGGGTTGGCCTCCGCGGTGGGGGGCGTGTGCGCCGCCGCGTTGTTCAGCAGGTTGCGCAGCACCTGGCCGATGCGCTCGGCGTCGACCTCGACGGCCGGCAAGCCGTCGGCCACCTCCACCTCCAGCCGTAGTCCCCGCGCCGCGAACTGCGGCCGCAGCCCGGCCACGGCCCGCTCCACGACCGCCGCCGCCGCCGCCGGTTCCCGCTCCATGCGCAGCTGGCCGGCTTCGGCGAGGGCCAGCTCCTGCAGGTCGTCCACCAGACGGCCGAGCATCTGCGCCTCTTCGTATACCGAGTCTAGCGTCTCCTGGGTCGGGCTGAGCACCCCGTCGCGCATCCCTTCCAGGTAGCCGCGGATGTTCGTGAGCGGCGTGCGCAGCTCGTGGGCCACGTCGGAGACCATGTGGCGGCGCAGCAACTCGTTGCGGGCGAGGGCGTCCGACATCGCGTTGAAGGCCCGGGCAAGCTCGCCAACCTCGTCCTCTCCCTGCACGTCCACCCGCTGGGCGAGTTCGCCGTGCTCCATGCGCCGGGCGGCAGCCGTCAACGACTCCAGGGGTCTGACCATACGCCTGGAAAGGGCCAGCGTAAGCAGGAGAGCCAGCAGACCCGCTACTCCCGACGCCACGAGCAGCGAACGATTGACGCCGTCGAGGAAGGCCTGATCGAGGCTCTGGGTCGCCTGCGGGTTGAAGTAGACGGTGCCGATCGCGTCGCCGCCGCCCGGAGGAAGCGCGTTGTCGGAGCCCGGGGCCGGCTTGCTATGGGAGCCCAAGGAGGGCGGTGGTTCGGACCCCGGAGGTCGGACCGGATTGCCGGCCCAGTCCTGCTTGGCCGTTTGGCCAATCATCTGCTCGTCCGAGTCGGCGATGATCTTGCCGCTGGTGTCGGAGACGACGATGCGGTCGCCGGAGATGTCCGCCGTCCTGGAGACCAGCAGTTGCACGCCATTCCAGCTCCCTTGCAGGCCGTAGGAGTCGGAGAGCATGCGGATGATGCGGCTCTGGCCCTCGTCGACCCGGCGTTCGACGTATCCCTGAAACTCGCCGGTGGCCGTCCGGCTCGCCAGCACGGCCACCACGCCCACCGCCACGACGGCGACGAGCACGAACGCCAATAGCAGGCGCAGGCGCAGGCTACGAAACATCGCCGCTCGCCTCGAACTTGTAGCCCACCCCGTAGACCGTCTTGACGTAGGAGGGGTGGGAGGGGTCGCGTTCGATCTTGCGGCGCAGGTTCGTCACGTGCACGTCGATGGTGCGCTCGAAGCCCCGGTAGTCCAGCCCCAACACGTGGTCGACGATCTGCAAACGGGTGAAGGCGCGGCTGGGATGGCGGATCAGAAGCCTCAGCAGGTCGAACTCGGTGGGCGTGAGGTTGATCGGCTTGCCGGCCTTCGTCACCTCGTGCCGGCGGAGGCTCAGCGTGAGGTCGCCGTAGGTGATGTCCTCGAGGTCCTCGCCCTCCTGGTCCGTGCGCCGCAGCACGGCCCGTACGCGCGCCACTAGTTCGCGGGGGCTGAAGGGCTTGGTGACATAATCGTCCGCGCCCATGTCGAGGCCAAGGAGCTTGTCATCCTCCGTCGTCCGGGCCGTGAGCATAATGATCGGCACCGTGGACTCGGTGCGCAGCTGGCGGCAGACCTGGACGCCGTCGAGCCCGGGCAGCATCAGGTCGAGGATGACGAGGTCCGGCTTGAGCCGCCTCGCCATCTCCAGGCCGGCCCGGCCGTCGTCGGCGATGGCGACCCGATAGCCGTCCTTCTGCAGGTATAGTTCGATCAAGTGGGCCGTCTTGCGATCGTCCTCGACGATCAGCACGTTCTTGATCATACTTCGCGCCTCCCGCGGAGGGTGTGTCTGCTGTTATTGTAACTTACGCTAATCAAGAAATCACGAAGATGCCATTAAGGAGTTATGAAGGCGAGAGGGTGAGAGGGCTTTGGGCAACCGTGCGCGGCCGCTGGACGTTCCCGGTGGTCGAGTCGGGCAGAGGTCGCCCCTACCACTACCACACTCATCGCCTCTGCTCAACCCGCCCCGGGTGGGGAGCGGCGCCTACTGCACGGGCGCCGTCCCCAGCGTTACCTTGATGCTCTGTTCGCTGCCGTTCCGCAGCACGGTCAGCGTGACGACGTCGCCGGGCTTATGGGAGTCGACGATCTGGGACAGCGCGGACTCGCTGTCGAGCGCCTTGCCGTCGATGGCCGTGACGATGTCACCCTGCTGCAGGCCGGCTTGGTCGGCCGGCGAGCCGGACACGACGTCGCCGATAATGATGCCCTTGGTCTGGTCGACCCCCAACCGCAGGGCCGTCGCCGGATCCAGGTACGCGTACCTGATGCCCAGGTAAGGATGGACGACCTTGCCGTTGGCGACGAGCTCGTCGGCGATCGGTTTGGCGGTCGAGATGGCGATGGCGAAGCCGATGCCCTGCGCCTGCACGCCTGTCTCGGCCTGGCAGATCG
>JAJZQK010000102.1 GCA_021847625.1 Chloroflexota bacterium | reverse complement strand
AGGAAACTTGTGGACTCCGTGGCGGCGTTGGCCAGCACCCGGCGGAGGAGGGGATTGAGGCCCATGATGTCGGTCACGGTGGGCAGCATGGCGATGTCCTTCGTGCCGACGAAGGGCGCCACGTCGCCGCCGCCCTTGGTGGAGGCCATCACCTTGGGCAGGCCGAACGGCAGCGCCCGCAGCGCCCCGCTCGCCACCGAGGTGCCGGAGCCGCCCCCGAGCCCGATGGCGCCGGCCAGCTGGCCCGTGGCATGTAGGTCGGTCAGGATGGCGGCGGCGCCGGCCATCATCGTCTCCAGCGCCCGGCCCCTATCGCCGGCCCTCGCCAGCTCCGCCACGTCGGCGCCCACCGCCGCCGCCACCCGTTCGCGCGGGAAGTCGGCGGCGAAGGCGGGCCGGCCCCGCACGCCCGTGTCCATGACGAGGACGCGCTGCCCCCGGCCCTCGATCAGCCGTTTGACGTAGAGGACCTCTTCCCCTTTGCTATCCAGAGTGCCGATGAGGGCGATGGCCTTCCGTTTCTCCACCCTGTTTCCCTTGCCCTGGCCGCGAAATCTGAGGTGAGTTTGCCACCGAGCGGTCTGCCTGTCAAGCTGGGCTGTGACCTCTGCTCGGTCTGAAGACAAGGGTAAGGCGACATCTGCGGGCTATTGACACTCCCCCTGCCATCTGTTACGATGATTGGCAAGCCTGTATGCTCGATCATGCACGATATCCGGTCGATCTCGTCGTATAGTTGGGAGGCGATCTTCTCATGTCGGCGATTGTGCTCAACCGCACAAGCCTGTGCGAGCAGATCTACGAGGCTATCCGTGACAAGATCGTGTACGGGGAGTTCAAGTCTGGCCAGCGTCTCAATGTAGACCAGTTGGCTCGCACCAGTGATGTTAGCGTCACCCCTGTTCGTGAGGCTTTGGCTCGGCTTGCTGCAGAACGGCTTGTCGTCTTTGAACCTAACAAGGGCTACAGAGTCACCGCGCCACCTGACCCCGGCTGGTTCTCAGACCTGTTTGATGTGCGGAACCTTATCGAACCGTACGCCGCCTCGATCGGCGCAGTCCGGCGGGATGAGCGCATCCTTTTGAATCTGCTTGATCTTCAGCGGCAAATCTCCGAATTGAGCCTCGACGACGTGTCTAGCCACCAGAAGTTCGTGCGGCTCAACAAGGACCTCCACACTCTAATCGTTGAAAGCGCTGGCAATAGCGCACTTCTTGAGCAGTATAAGACCCTGAGTTACCACGCCCAGGTAGCACTGTTGTATACCCGAGGCATGCATGATGTGCCAGAGGTATCTAGGGAGCACGTGCCGATACTTGAGGCCTTTCGTCGGCAGGATGCCCGTGCGGCTGAGGAATCTATGCGTGCTCATATTCTGGGAGGCAAACGCCGGGCTTTAGGGTTCATGTCCGAGACACAGGAACCGGGTCCCTCGCAGCCTTAGGCTTTGCAGCTAATCGGTGGCCTTGCCGAAGGTCCTGTCTCTCTGTTGTTGTGCGCCCTTGGTCTCTATCGTACCGGCTATCTCGCGCGGCCGCTTCGGTTAGGGACGCTGTTCATCGAAAGGAGTTGCAACGGCAAGATCTAGACTAGTCGGTTAGCCCTGTAGCGACCTGCTACCCGCAATTTCCACAGTCGTTGACTGATGCTTCAGCGACCAAGTGATTCGATTGGAATCCTAAGGAGGAATCTGTGGTCATGGTCAGGGGAAGACGTGTGAACCGACGCGAATTCATTACGATGACGGGCGCTGTGGCGGCCGTCCCTCTCCTTGCCGCCTGTACGGCGGCTCCGGCCACTACCCCTACCTCGGCGGTGGCCACTGCTGCCAAGCCCAACGCGACGGCGGCCCCTACACCGCCAACGTCGACGATTGTGCGAGGAGGTACGGTGGTAGAGGCCATCAACTGGACCTACCCCACGATGGACCCCCACCTAACCAGCATCCAGTACATGCCCGGCTACGAAGCTATGTTCAACAGTCTGGTTCGTTTCGAGCTAGTCGACCCCACTACGTGGGAGCACGAGCTCGCAGGCGACATGGCTGAGTCCTGGGAGCAACCCGATCCAAAGACGATAGTCTTCCATCTGAAGAAGGGCATCAAGTTCCATGATGGCAGCGATTTCACGGCTGAGGTGGCAGCCTGGAACCTGATTCGTGCCCGCGACCACGAGAAGTCACAGAAGAAGGCGCAGCTGCAGGATCTGGAGTCAGCACAAGCTCTGGATGCCAACACTCTGCAGTTGAAGTTGACTGTGCCCAACCCTGCTTTCCTGCGCAGTATGGCATTCATCGTGGGGGCGCGCATCCACATGATCTCGAAGGCTGCACATGACAAGATGGGTGACGAGGGCATTGCACGCACTGCCGTGGGCACGGGACCCTTCAAATTTAAGGAATGGATTACCGACGATAGGCTGATCACCGAGCGCAACCCCGATTACTTCGAGAAGGGTGAGGATGGCCAGCCACTCCCATACCTCGATAGCTTCGTTGGTCGGTATGTTCCTGACCCCACTGTTTCGCTAACGGATATGCGGGCTGGCACGGTACATGTGCTCGAGTGGGTGCCAACGAAAGATGTCGCCACGGTGAAACAGGATCAGAACCTGGCGATAGTGGAGATGCCCTGGGCCGGGCAAACGTACTTCATGGTTGGCTTCAATACCGAGACCCCGCCTTTTGATGATGTGCGCGTGCGCCAGGCGGCCGTTCATGCCATCGATCGCGAGGCGATGGCCAAGGCCCTTGGCTTTGGAGTTGGGGTTCCCCACTACTATCCGGACTGGGCCAAGGGATCGCTGGGCTATGACGAGAGCATCCTCAAGAACGAGTACGATCCGGCCAAGGTCAAGGAACTGCTAACTCAGGCCGGACATCCGGATGGCGTCGAGATCGAGCTGAAGGTAATCGCCCGCGAGCCCGAGAACACAATCGGCGCATTTGCGCAGCAGATGTGGAGCGCGGTCGGCATCAAGACCAAGCTCGTCGCCATGGAGCGGTTGGCATGGATCGACGCTGTGCGGGCGAAGAACTTCCAGGCCTGTTTCTGGCGGGGCACCTTCGTAACCTCAGTGGATCCCGATCTACTGGCGACGCGCATTAGGTGCGGCGCTGCCACGAACTGGGCCCAGTTCTGTGACAAGGACATCGATCGCCTGATGGACGAGGGCGCGGCAACACAAGATACAGCGAAGCGAAACGAGATCTACAAACAGGTGCTAACGCGCATTCAAGAGCGCGCCTATCTGGGTACTGGCATAGCAATGCCTCTGATAACCGCTTACCGTAAGGAACTGCAGGGCATGACGGTCAACTTCCAGGTGCCCGACTTCCGTACAGCCTGGCTGAAGAAGTAGAAGACGGTAGGGGATGGAGGGTAATGAGGAGGAAGGGGAG
The DNA here is from genome assembly GCA_021847625.1 of Chloroflexota bacterium. The sequence goes on along the minus strand of JAJZQK010000102.1, from coordinate 5,393 downwards.
GGAAGATTGGGGGCCCCTGTTCGCCGAAAGGAGGTTGCACCGGAATAGAACCAAGACCAGTCGGTTAACCTTGCGGCAATCCACTGTCCGTAAGCTCCGAAGTCGCCGAATCGCACAGGACACAGGGCGATTCGACGGGTATTCTAAGGAGGATCTGTGGTAATGGTCAGGGGAAGACATGTAAACCGACGAGAGTTCCTTACGATGACGGGTGCTGTAGCGACCATCCCGCTTTTTGCTGCCTGCACGGGAGCTCCAACGGCAACGCCTACCTCCGCACCCCCAGCGGCAAAGCCCGCCACGACGGCGGCGCCAACCAAGCCGACCTCGCCAGGATCGCCCGCACCTAGCCCGACGACGGCGACCACCAGCATCAAGCGCGGCGGCACTATGACCGAGGCCTCGGCCTGGACCTATCCCTCGCTGGATCCGCACATGAGCACCATGGCGGGGAATATGTCTGGTTTTGATGCTATCTATGATAGCCTTCTGCGTCTGCAGTTGGTTGATGCCAAGACCTGGGAGCACGAGGTGGTCGGGGAGCTAGCTGAGTCATGGGAGCAGCCCGATCCCCAAACCGTCGTCTTCAATCTCAAGAAGGGCGTGCGATTCCACGATGGGTCCGAGTTCACGGCTGAGGTGGCGGCCTGGAACCTGCTAAGGGCGCGCGACCACCCAAAGGCCTATCTGAAGGCACAGATGGAGATCATCGAATCGGCCGAAGCGCCCGACCCGGCCACTTTGCGGCTGAAGCTGAAGAGGCCCAATGTCGGATTCTTGCGGAGCCTGGCCTACACCGGCCAGGGCGTCCCCATGATCTCCAAGGCGGCGCTGGAGAAGCTTGGCGAGGAAGAATTCGCGCGCAACCCTGTTGGGACGGGCCCTTTCAAATTCAAGCAGTGGATTACGGATGACCGCCTGATAACGGAAAGGAACCCCGACTACTGGCAGAACGGCGAAGACGGCAAGAGCCTGCCCTACCTCGACGGCTTCGTGAGCCGCTACATCCCCGATGCCACCGTGGCTCTCGTGGACATGAGAGCCGGCACCATCCATGTGCTGGAGAGACTGCTCGCCAAGGACGTGGCTTCGGTCAGACAGGACCCCGACCTGGTTGCTTACGACCAACCGTGGGCCGGTGAGGTGTTCTTCTTCGGCGGGTTCAACGTCACCAAGCCGCCCTTCGACGACGTGCGGGTTCGCCAGGCTGCCCTCTACGGTATCGACCGGAAGGCGATGTCCGATGCCCTGGGATTCGGCGTAGGGGAACCGTACTACTACGGCGAATGGGGACGCGGGTCACTCGGCTATGACGAGAGCATTCTCAAGTACGAGTACGATCCGGCCAAGGTCAAGGATCTCCTCGCCCAGGCTGGCTATCCGGACGGCATAGAGATCGAACTGAAGGTGATCGCACGCGAGCCGGAGGCGACCATCGGAGCGTTCGCGCAGCAGATGTGGACCGCGGTGGGCATCAAGACCAGGCTTGTAGCCATGGAACGGTTGTCTTGGATCGATGACGTCCGGGCGATGAACTTCGATACCTGTTTCTGGCGAGGTGGGTTTGTCTATACGAGCGTCGACCCGGAGACCATCAAGCTGAGAATCTCCTGCGGCAGCGCGGGGAACTGGGCCCAGTGGTGCGATGAGGAAGTGGACAAGCTGATGGATCAGGGAGCTGCGACCTTGGCGCCGGAGGAACGTCACAGGGTCTACCGCCAAGTGCTCAACATCATGCAGGAGCGCGCATACCTGTATTCCGGGTTCGCCATGCCCCGGGTAACCGCTTACCGCAAGGAGGTGCAGGGGCTGACATTCAACCTGGCTCTCCCGAGTGTTAGGAAGGCTTGGCTAGAATCATAGCGTCAATTAGCACGGCAGAGGTGAGAATCTGACAGACCCAATACGGCAGTCTGCAGGTGATGTGTGGGTGCCGGAACGCCCTAGATCCGGTACCCACACAGAACTCGGCGCCAAACCGTGCAGCCCCACGGGTAGTTCGTGCTGGGAACGCTAGTTTCGCTGACTCAAGCAGGTTCCGGGGTGGTGGTGATTATGCACTTTGCATAACGCTCTTCGGCCGCGTGCGGCGTCTGGGACAAGAGAGCGGAGGTGATGGGACAAGATGACTACATACCTCATAAGGCGGTTACTCTACTTCATACCCGTGGTCTTCTTGGTGACGGTCGTGGTCTTTGCGATTACTCTGCTGCTGCCAGGAGACCCCGCCCTTGCCTTTCTCGGTGAGGGCAACATCCACGACGAGGTTGCTTACCAGGCGGTGCGCCAGGAGCTTGGCCTAGACAAGCCCGTACCTGTCCAGTACGCCATGTGGCTTGGCCGTGCGTTGCAGGGTGACCTTGGGCGTTCGGTGCGAACACACGAGCCCGTGCTCGAGGCGCTGGGAGCACGGCTGCCCATCACTATCCAGCTGACTCTCATGTCCTTTGTGGTTGCTCTTGCTATCGCCATTCCAGTAGGAATCATATCGGCAACGCGCCCAAACTCGAAGATCGACACCATCGGGACGGCGACCGCGATCGGTGGTATTGCCATCCCCGAGTTCTGGCTCGGTATCATGCTCATTTACGTGTTTGCCGTGTGGCTGCACATCCTGCCCCCCTCAGGTTATACGCCCCCGTCAGCCGGAATCTGGCCCAGCGTCAGGTCACTTATCCTTCCCGCCGTATCACTAGGAATGGCCTTGAACGCCGTGACAATGCGCCAAGTGCGTTCGGCGCTGATTGAGGTAATGCAGCAGGAATACATAACCGTTGGGCGGGCCAAGGGACTCGATGAGCGGCGACTGGTACGAGTCCACGCCCTGAAGAACGCCATGATTCCGGTTATTACCGTGATTGGTCTCCAGTTGGGGCGCTTGTTTGGCGGCACAGTGGTGGTCGAGACCATCTTCGCCCTGCCGGGGATGGGGCGCTTGGCGGCGGACTCGATCTTCTTCCGGGATTTCCCAATGCTACAGGGTGTGGTGCTCGTCATGGCGCTGGCGGTTCTCGTCAGCAACCTGCTGACCGACGTGCTCTACGCCTATCTCGATCCGCGCATCAGGTATTCCTAGGCAGGGGGCGAAGAGATGGGAACGGTGGAAATCCAGCGAACGCAGCTAGACTGGCGAGAGCATACGGCGCTTACCCGCCTTTCGAACCTCCTGCAGGAGGTTCTGAAGACCAGGGGAGCTGGCTTCGGCTTGGCCGTCGTAATTATCGTGCTCGCTGTGGCGGCAAGTGCGGACCTGATCTCACCCTTCGACCCCAACAGAATGCAGCCTGGCGGAATCCTGCAATCGCCCAGCCTGACCCACCTCTTGGGTACCGACCATCTTGCCCGTGATGTGCTTAGTCGCATTATCCACGGCGCCCGTGTCGCCGTTCTGGCCGGCGTGGTTTCGGTGGGATTCGCGATCATAATGGGCGTTAGCGTGGGCCTCGTAGCCGGGTACTGCTGTGGCTGGGTCGACGATGTGCTAATGCGGCTTGTCGATACGCTGTGGTCATTCCCGACCCTCGTGCTGGCCCTAGCCATCGCCGCCAGCCTGGGGCCAGGGCTGACAAATGCAATGATCGCTATTGGCATCGTGTTCACCCCCTACTTCGCTCGCCTCGTCCGAGGCCAGGCCCTCTCCGTGCGCGAGCGGGATTTCATTACCGCCGCTAGGGTGCTCGGCGCCAAACCGCTGCGCATAACATTAAGGCATATCTGGCCGAATGTAACGGCACCGGTTATCGTCCAGTCTTCGCTGATGATCGCCCAGGCCATCATCGTTGAAGCCGCCTTGAGCTTTCTGGGGCTTGGTGTAGAGCCGCCGAACGCCAGCTGGGGTTCCATGCTGCGTGAGGCTTACCAATACATGGATCGGGCGCCCTTGCTGTCCTTCTTTCCCGGCGCGGCGATCTTCATTACCGTCTTGGCGCTGAACCTGTTGGGGGATGGTCTCCGTCGAGCACTGGACCCCCGTCTACGTGAACGCGGGCAGGCATGATGAAGCGGCCTCGCCGCCCCAGGCGATCGGCGGCGCTATAACTGGAGCGAGTGAGATCGCGTGTCCATGTTGATTGAGAGACGTCAGGCTCTCTCGCGTGCGTGAGGGAGTAGCCAAATCCGATGAGAGCGAGGCATCAGTGATATGGTGATGACTAACCGTGAACGTATCCTTGCAGTATTAGACGGCAAGAGCCCGGATCGCATACCTTGGATCGCTCGCATACAGCTCTGGTACAACGCAAGGAATACTGAAGGCGACATGCCGGAGCGCTTCAGACGCAAGTCCATGAACGAAGTAGCCAGCCTTCTGGGCACTGGCAACCCCGCACGCGACGGCATCGTATTCAGGCCCCGCTACGAGAGAATGGAGGTGCGCGAGGAGCGCGAGCCCGGTGTCATCCGGACGAGGTTCATCACGCCCTACGGCAGCGTGACCTACGGCCAGGTCACCAGCGGCTACCTTGAGGGGCGCATTGACAGCGGCTTGCCCCTCGACCATCCGATCAAGGCCGTTGAGGACTACAAGGTCTGGGAGTACATAGCCGAGCATACGTACTACGACCCAACGTACGAGGAGTATCTGGCGTACGAAGCGGCCGCTGGCGACGACGGCTACCCAATGGTAGCATGCGGGGACTGCCCCTTCCACCATTTCGAACTGCGCCTCTGTGGCTACAACAACGCCTTCTTTGAGATGGTGGATCATCCCCAGGAGTTCGAGCACCTGATCGCCGTAATGACGCAGGTAGAAAAGGAGCGGCTATGGCCGGCCATCGCCGATTCGCCAGCGCGGCTAATCTTGCACGGCTTGCACTTCGATTCGCAGATGACTCCACCGAAGCTCTTTCGCCAGTACATCACCTCGTACTATACCGAACTGAGCGCTCTCCTGCATTCGCGCAACAAGCGTTTGGCTTGGCATGCGGACGACGACGCCAAAGCGATTCTGCAGGAGACAAAGGAGGCAGGGTTCGACATGGCCGAGTGCTTCTGCACGGCCCCGATGGTGTCCGTGACTCTCGAGGAGGCACGCGCCGTCTGGGGGACGGACAAGATCATCTTTGGCGGTGTGCCCTCCGTTATCTTGGAGCCTACCTTCCCTGAAGAGGAATTCGAGGAGTATATGCGCAGCGTGTTCCGCACCATCGCCCCGGGAGATGCATTCATCCTGGGCGTCGCCGATAACGTGATGCCAATGTCGATGATTGAGCGCGTGGAGCGCATATCGAGGCTGGTCGAGGAACATGGCGGTTATCCCGTTCAGCCCTACTAGGCATGGCGATAGCCAAGAGTGTTCCCGTGCGAACGAAGAGAGATGATGGAGGCAAATAGCATGGCCGATCTGAAGGCGATCTACGATGCGGTGATAGCGGGCAAGGCCCCGGAGGTCAAGA
>JAJZQK010000101.1 GCA_021847625.1 Chloroflexota bacterium | reverse complement strand
GGGGGCAGAAGATGCCGTCCCCGCCCTCCACTTCCAGGGAATCGGCCAAGGAATCCGCTAAACGGCCGCGCCGCTCGACGTCTATCTCGTACAGCGGCAGGCCCCGCTTGCTGAAGGCGTTGTAGAAAGCCGAACCAGCGCCGATCAGGCCGAACAGCACCCAGATTATCATGAAGAGCCCGATCGGCCCGCCCATGGGCGACCCCATGCCCATCGAGCCGGCGGCGCCTAGGAAGCTGCCCATCATCGCCAGCCCCAGTAACATTACCGCCAGGGCCGCGATGCCCCCGAACAGCGATCGTCCTCTTCCCTCTCGTATCCTCATCGTCAACCTCCTGGCCCCTAGTATACGGCAGACGGTGGCGATGCGCACCGGGCGCTCGGCCAGATTTCGACCTGGCCGCTCGGCCAGGTCGCTTGCTTCCGGGTCGCCGCCAGGAGGACCTTGCTTTCTCCCCGACGGTCGCCCCGCCGAGGCTTAGTCGCCTACCGAGACTCGTCGAGGGCCCGGTCGGCAGCCGCCACGAGGCCGGCCAGCCGCTCCTCCCCCATCGGCGTGGAGAGGGCGCCCGTGCCGCGCGGGGCGAGGATGGCCCCCGGCGCCGGGGGTGAACAGGGGCCCGCCCGGGCAGCGGCGCCGACCGCCCGCCGTCACGTGGAGAGGGGTACCGCTCCCTACCCCGGTAGAGGCCCAACCGAAGGCATGTTCCATGGGCCTGGACGTCGGTGGTCGTATCGCCAGGCAGACGCCGTGCCGGGGCGCTCCTGTTCCCTCGCCCTTTCAGGGAGAGGGTCATGGTGAGGGTCGCACCTCAGGCTGCTGCCGGTTCAGCAGTCCCCTCATCGACAGGACTCACGCGGTAGACGGATTTTCACCGCGGAGACCGCGGAGAAGACGGAAGGAACCGGGCATTCCCCCTGTTCTCCGTGTCCTCTGCGGTTAGTCCGACTCCCACCGCGTAAGTCCTGTTAGGTGAGGGGATTGATGCGGGCGATGTACTGCAGCCAGACCGGCATCATGGCGATCGGGTATATCGCGTTGCTGGCGAAGAACAGCGGCATGGTGAGCATCTGGCTAGGGCCTATGCGTTCTGAGTTCGGCGCGCTCAGAAGGCGGGGGTAGCCGACTGGGAGCAGAGGGAGAGGGCGCGCCTGCGCCGTCGGCGAGGCAGAACGCTCCTCTTCCCGCGTAGCGGCGGCCCTCCGTGGCCGCCGCTACGCGGGTACAGAGCCCCGCCACTACCTCAAGATGGAGAACGCATAGGCCCTGACCCATGCAGTTTCGGATATTGCGTTTACGGCGCCAAGCGGGTAGAATACAAGGAGACGACAAGAGCAACGGGACGAAGGAGACTGGAGAAGGGGGGGCGCATATGGCTGTGGCATTCGAGCGTGAGCCGGTGTTACCGTCCGAGGGTGAGAAGACCACGATTCAGGAGCTGGATGAGCTCCTGACCAAGAAGAAGGTGCACAAGGCACGCCTTGTCGGTCCCGACGGCGAGAGCTTGATTCTCCCCGATTCGGTGTCTATACTGCTGGCAAGGATAGTCCACGACCTGGCGCAGGGTAACGCGGTGACCGTTATTCCGGTTCAGGCCGAGCTCACCACCCAGGTGGCCGCCGACCTGCTGAACGTTTCGCGGCCCTTCCTCGTCAAGCTGTTGGAATCGGGGGAGATTCCTTTTCACCACGTCGGCACGCACCGGCGGGTGAAGTTCAAGGATTTGATGGCCTACAAGCACCGCCGGGATCGGGAGCGGCAAAGGGCGATCGACGACCTGGCCCGTGTATCGCAGGAGCTCGGGATCTACGATTAGGAGGAGCGTGGAGAAGGCATGGGCTTTGTCGCGCTGCTCGACGCCAACGTGCTGTGGTCGGCGGCGGTTCGCGATACGATCCTGCGTGCCGTAGAGGCAGACTTGTTCCGCCCTGCTTGGACAGAGCAGATACTCGAGGAACTCGGGCGCTCTTTGCTGCGGGAGCACCCCTACCTTACCTCCACACAGATAGGCTACCTCATCGACAGGCTCACACAGGGATTCCCGGAAGCGCTAGTCTACGGCTACGAGGACCTCGTGCCGGCCATGGGCAACCACGAGGGAGACCGCCACGTCCTCGCCGCGGCCGTCAGAGCCGGCGCCAGCGTTATCGTCACCTCCAACCTGGCGCACTTCGACGAGACGTCACGCAAGCCCTAACGATATCGACCTCCAGACGCCGGACGACTTCCTCTGCCACCTCTGGCACCTCTCGCCCGAGACGATGGCTCGCATCCTCCGCGAGCAGGCAGCGGCGCTGCAGAATCCACCGCTGACCGTGCACCAGGTGTTGGAGACTCTGGCCCGCACGGCGCCTCAGTTTGTTGCCACCGCGCTAGGGTCGGGTCTCCTGCCTACAGAGCGGTAGCCGCAGAGAATACCACCCATCTGCTAGCCCAGCCGCTTACCGCCTGGGGTCGAGGATTATGCGGATGCCCTCGCGGGCGAAGGCCTTGGCGAAGGCGGCCTCGAAATCGCCCAACGGCAGCACGTCGGAGACCAGGGGTTGCAGGTCGGCCCAGCGGCGGCTGATCAGCGCCGCGGCGCTATCCCAGTCCCGCGGCCGGTAGCCACGCGAACCGACGAGCCGCTTCTCGGCGAAGACCTGGGCGGCGATGTCCAGCGGCACCTCCCGGCTGGGGATGCCGACGGCGTAGACGGTACCGTCCTTGGCCACGAGCTGCAGGGCCTGCTTGAGCGCGGCCGGGCTTCCCGAGGCCTCGAAGACCGTCTCCGGCCCGAGCCCGTCCGTGGCGGCAAGCATGGCCCTGGCGAAGGCCGGGTCCGTAGCGTGGTAGGTCTCCATCCCCCAGTTCCTGGCAATCGCCAGCCGTGCCTCGTCCTCTGGCAGGCCGGCGACGACGACGCGCCGCGCCCCGGCCTCCTGGCAGCCGAGAGCCGTGACGAGGCCGATGGGGCCGGGGCCGAAGACGACGGCCAGGCTATCCGGACCGATACAGGCCCGCGCTGCCAGGTGGTGGCCCAGCGCGAGCGGCTCGCCCAGCGCCGCCACGGCCGGCGGCACCGCCTCGTCGAGCAGGTAGACGTTCTCCGCCCGGGCCACGGCGTTGGTCTGCTGGATGCGGCCAAGACGGAGCTCGTGGGCAGCCATGAACTCGAGCATCATGCTCGGCTGCCGGCGCAGTCCGCGCAGGAAGGCGGCGACCTCCGACTCGGTGAACCCCCGCGCGCACAAGAAGTCGACCACCTCCCGTTCCTCCTCGGTGGGTCGGGTGCGAATCTCCTCTTCCTCGTGGGCCAGCTCCTTGCGAGCCAGGTCGTGCTCCGACGCCACCGAGAGGTAGGTGCCGGCGGCCATGGACACGGCGGCGGCGATGGCCCCCGTCGCCCCGGCCAGCAGCACGGTGAAGCTGCTCTGGCCGGCGGTCGATACGCCGATGACCAGGCCGAAGATGGAGATGAGGCCGTCCTCCACGCCGAAGACGATTTCGGCCAGGGAAGAGTTGAGCGACCCCCAGACCCGCGCCAGAACCATTCTCATGCCGTCCTCCGGAAGGTGCACACCGCCCGCGTGGGCAGGCAACCGCCCTCGTGTCGTGCAGGTGGCGTGCCAGCGTCCAGGCCTGCCCGTGGCGAGGTAGTCCGCCCACCGCCGGCCGGCACTCCTCTGGCCCTTCCTCGAAGCAGCCTGGCCACTGGGCCGGGGAGAAACCTGGCCACCCGACCAGGGCGTAGTCTATCCCCGCGGCCGGTGCGCCGATGTGACCGAGCGGTCATAATAGGGTTAGATATGACCGGGTGGTCACAAATCCGTCAAGGGGGAAGGAGGACAGTTCTATGGCAGACCTCAATTACTTTCGGGTCCTTTGCTTCGCCTGGGCCCTCGTCGGCGTCGTCTCGCGCGGCTTGATCGTCGGCCTGGGCGAGCGCTGGAACAAGTGGGAGATGGAGCAGGCGTACAGTGAGCGGAAGCCCGGCTGGGTATACGCGGTGGGCGCCGGCCTGGTAGTATTGCTGGGGGCCACCTGGTACCAGGTGGTGGGGGGCGACGTGGAGCACAGTTGGATCATCGCCGCGCTGGTGTCGCTGACCGCCGTGAAGGTGTACGCGGTCGTCTTCGAGTACGCCAAGTTCCGGGCCTTCGTCGTCCGGGCCCTCGCCAGCCCCGCCACGATGCGCCAAATCAACCTCGGCGTCCTCCTGCTCTCGGCCATCCTCATCGGCATGGGGGTGTTCATTTACTGATCCTGTCCGCGTTTCGACGGACGTTGCCCCTGCCCTCTTGCACTGCGGTGGCTCCCCGCCAGGCCCGCACCCGGTAGCCACCGCAGGCAACCTGCCCCCGCAGGCAGACTCACCAAAGCGGAATACGACATAGCGGCAGCGTCGCTACACGGTGCAGGAATCTATCCGGTGTCTTGCCGAGACCAGGGTTTCCGCCTCGATGCTAACCACCGATCATCCTTGGCCGTCGACCATCGGGAATGAAGATGACGTCGGTGGCTATCCGCTATTTGGATGGCAAACCGCATTCTCCCGTGGCTGGTTTGTGTCTTCGATGAACTGTCTTAGCTGTTTTCGGTAGAGCTCAAAGGCCTCCCTGCCTTTGTTTGTGATTCTGCAAAGAGTAAGCGGGGCTTTCCCCCGGTACGTCTTCTCGATCCGAATGTACCCTACTTTCTCCAGTTTCGAGAGGTGGATCGTCAGATTACCTTTGGTGAGTCCAGTTTCCCGCTGGAGGTAAAGGAAATCGGCGCTTTTGGCTGCCGTGAGCATTGCCAGGATGATGCTCCGCGACGGCTCGTGGATAAGCCGGTCAACCTCCGTAAGGGAAGGGGGGCGGCTATTCATCGGTCGGAGTGCTGAGCGGTAGGCTCTGGCTGATGTACGCCTTGCGGACCAGGTATCCCTGGTACAAGAGGACCAGCCCCACGACTCCGGCCAGCACCCCTAGCCCTCGGAAGTAATCCATCCCGAGGATTGCCAGGGTGATGCCGACGCATATGCTGAGAAGAGCAAGAGAATAGAACCGCCGGAGTTTCGTTAAAGCCCCGACCCAGGCGAAGCATACGGCAAAGGCCAACCCAGCCATGCCGGGAGACCAGAGCAAGCTCGGGGGCCCTTTGGTAGTGAGCCAATAATTTGCCCCTAACAGGAGGAGCGTAAAAGCAGCCGTAATGACGACATTCCGTTTACTCTCCAGGCCGCTGAAAGGACTTGCGTATCCTGTTCGGACATAGGTTGTGCGTTCTTTGATCCGTTGAATGACAAGCCTGAGCCCAAATGAAAAGGCCAACCCAGCGACCCCTATCACCAGTAGGCTCCATCTCCACATAAAGATGACCTGCCAGAGCAATACAAGGACTGCCAGAAAGAGGCTGACTGATCCCGCGGCAAGCTCAGCCAACCCATCGACGAACCAGTATTGGCTAGCACGCTCTTGGGCCTTCGTGATTTCGTCATTCATTGGGCTCTTCCTTTCTTTCGGTCTACGGCGTAGACTGGTCTACGCCAATAATACAGGCGCTAGATTGAGTTGTCAAGTAGGGATCTGTCGAGATCCGTCCAGCTATCGACGGAACGGCAATCTCCCTATCGTGTGTTATCGTGGCTATAGTTGAGCTATCGGGCATCCCTCGCGCCAGCGTTGGCTCCATCTTGCCGAGCCTGCATCAACCTATCAGACGATGGCACGACCACACGACATGCTCCCGCCCTTGGCCATACGCCCAGCGATCCCCTCTGCTCCCTCCGCGATGCAGCCGTCGCTCCGCAACCCGGTGGGGCAAGCTCGCGGTTTTGGGCCTTGCGCATGGCGAGGGAAAGTGCGACGATTGGTCCCCAAGGCAGGCGGCTCTCGCCTGGCGAATGCACCCTAACGCTCGACTCTCTTACCGGAGGACCGCCCTTTGGCCTCGTCCGTCGCCGTGCCTGCCGAGGATCGTTTGCTCACGGCGGACTACGTCTTCGCCACGCTGGCGAACTTCGCCAACTCGTTCGGCTCGCAAATGCTCACGGCCACGCTGCCGGTGTACGTGCTCGTGCTGGGCGGCGACCAGGCCGACGCGGGCCTCATCAGCGGCATGCTCGCCTTCACCGCCCTCCTTCTGCGCCCGCCCATCGGCTGGCTGGCCGACATCTGGCGGCGCCGGCCGCTGGTCCTCGTCGGCACGGCCGGCTACGGGGCGGCCAGCATCGTCTACTTGCTGGCCGGCTCGGTGCCCATGCTGATGCTAGGCCGGGTGGTCCACGGCTTCGGCCTGTGCAACTACACCACCGCCGCCAACGCCTACCTAGCCGATATCGCTCCCCCCCGGCGTCGGGCCGAGGCGATCGGCTTCTTCAGCGCCGCCGCCGGCCTGGGCCTCATCCTCGGCCCCGCTATCGGCTTCTGGATTATCGACCTGGCGGGCTTCCACGAGATGTTCTACTTCTCGGCCGTCTTGGCCTTCAGCGCCTTTGGCATCTCGTTCTTCTCCCGCGAGCGCCGGCCGCCCCCGCCGGGACCCCGCCCGGCCTGGACGCCGCGCACCGGCATCGTCGCCCTCGACGCCTTACCGGTGGCCTGGATGTCGCTCTGCCTGGGGATGGGCTTCGGGCCGGTTAGCGCCTTCGTGGCAATCTACGCCCAGTCGCGGGGCATCGGCAACCCCGGGCTCTACTTCACGGTGCAGGCCCTCGCCCTGCTGGCCTCGCGGGCCTTCTCCGGTCGCCTGGCCGACCGCCGGGGGCGGGCCTTCGTCGCCTTTCCCGGCATAATCGCCGTCGCCGTGGCCGTGGGCATGCTGCCGTGGGCCGCCGACTTCTGGCAGTTCATGCTTTCGGCCGCCATCTATGGTATGGGCTTCGGCATGGCCCAGCCGGCGACGATGGCCTTGCTCGTCGACCGGGTGCCGCCCGCCCAGCACGGCCTGGCGATGAGCACGTATTTCACCGGCTTCGACCTGGGCATCTCCGTCGCCTCCATCGGCCTCGGGATCGTGGGGCAGACGTGGGGCTTCGGCGTGGTCTGGCCCATCTCGGCCGCCTGCACGCTGCTCGGCCTGCTCGGCTTCCTCCCAGGCCGCCGCCAGGCCGCCAAGATAGCCACGTAGTGCCTACGTGGCGAGCGGCTTTTCACCACGGAGGCCGCAGCGGACGCGGAAAGCTAGGACGACCCTCACCCTTGCCATCTCACTGGAAGGGAGAGGGAACTCGCCAGCTCGCCTGGTAGGTGATGGGGCTGGCGCTGTCCCGAGTTCAACCTGTCAGACGACCAAGCCGTAGCGCGGGGGCTTGTCCCCCTGCGGTCCGGTCGGGCAGGCGCTTTGCCTGCCCAGCCCGCCTGCCGACCACCGTCGTGCACGGCCGGAGGATTGGGCCCTAACCAAACATGCATGTCACTGGGGTGAACGATTGGCCCTTGACAGGAATGGTGATAGGCCGGGGAGAGCTAGAGAGACGCCGCGGGGGACAAGCCCCCGCGCTACAGTCTGCTCCGCGCCCTCTGCGGTTGATCCGACTCCCACCGCGTAACTACTATCCATTGTACCAATTGCCGCCGACCCATTCCTGCGTTGGCGGCCCCGGGCGACCAGCCGGATGGCTTAGAACTTGAAGGGGAACAGGGTGAGGAAGCCGAAGACGACGCCTATCGCATAGCCTAGCGCCAGGACGCGTGAGAAGTTGTTGTCCAGCAGCAGATAGGCTATCCCCGCGCACAGGGCGGGTAGGACGGGCAAGAAGTAGAAGATATACGACACGCGGTCGGCGAAGACGGCGACGGCCAGCGACGGCAGGAAGGTCGCCGCGAGCAGGGCCAGCAGCAGCAGCGGCAGGTCGTGGCGCGTGCGCGCCGCCCGCTCCAGCAGAAAGGCCAGCGCCAAAGGCAACATGGCGACGACGAAGGGATTCATCGCCCCCTGGAAGTCGACGGTGCGGCGGGAGGAGACCACCTGCCCGTCCACCTTCACCTCCTGGCTCACCCGCAGGTAGGTGATGGGCACCTCGTTGGCCAGCCACTGCCAGGGGAAGCTGGCGCTGCCGCTGGCGTAGTCCTTCTCTTTGAGCGCGGCCCCGTACTCCAGAACGTAGGCCAGGTGGTCGACGGGGTCCTGGTAGCGGGTCCAGAAGTGGTCGAGCGGCCAGAGCAGGCCGATGAAGATGGCCAGGAAGCCGCCGCCCAGCATCAGCCCCTTGCCGAGCGCTCCCCGCCAGGCCTCTCGGACCTCCGGCCGCAGCAGGAAGCGCAGCGCCTCGAAGGCGAAGAGCGCCCCCAGGGCGTAGATGCCCGTCAGCTTGGCGAGCGCGCTCAGCGCCAGCACTGCCCCTGCCAGCAACGGCCGGCCCGCCACGTGGAGGTAGACCCCGCCCAGCATGAAGGCCAGCATGTAGATGTCCAGGGTCGCGATGCGGCTGTGGATGAAGACGAGGTTGTCGAGGCTGAAGAGGAAGGCCGCGAACAGGGCCAGGCCGTCGCGACCCGTCACCCGGCGCACGATCAGGTAGAGAAGTCCTACCGCCGCCGTGCCGAGCAGCACGCTGGGCAGCCGCCAGCCGTAGGCGTTATCCCCGAACAATTGCATCGAGCCGGCCAGCATCACCTTCGCCAGCGGCAGGTGCTCGGCATTGGGGTCGATGCCTTGCGCCGCGTCCGCGTAGGGTGCCCCCTCCGGCACCGGCCAGCCGAGGATGACCCGGGCGGCATTGACGTAATACACCTCGTCGAAGATCAGGTCGCCCGACGGCTGGTCAAGCCAGAGCAGGCGCAGCAACAGGGTACCCAGCAGCAGCTGGGAGAGGACCAGCAGGGCCACCCCGCCGCTTAGCGAGATGGGGGGCAGGGTGATGACCTTACGAACGCTCGGCAAGCTACGAAACAACGCGCAACTCCCCCGTGTGACCTCGGATGGCCTGGAACGAAAGGGGCGATA
>JAJZQK010000100.1 GCA_021847625.1 Chloroflexota bacterium | reverse complement strand
CAGGTAGGTCTCGTCATTCCCGCGCAAGCGGGAATCCAGCCGGTGCCCTGCTATTCCAGAGACCGGCTCTCTCGGTTTCACGGAGAGCGTAGAGGAGCCTGTAGCACGGGGGACCAGCTCCCGCGGCCCGGTCTCGGCCCCTTCCGCGTTCTCCGCGGTAGAGACCCGTTCACCGCGCAAGTCCTGTGAGTGACGGGGCGAGGTCCGTCGTTGCGGCAAGTTGGTTGCTTTCGCTATAATGCGAGGGGTTTGTCGAGGTAGGATTTAGGAGAAGGTATGCTTGCTCCCGGGGTACGGATAGCACGGCCGGCGGCGTGGAGTCATCGTTTCGCGTTCGCCGCCACCGCTCTGGCGTTGCTCGTCTTGCCAGTCATCGCCATCACGCCGCTCCTTAGCCCCGGCTTGCCTGCTTCGCACGATGGTCTTCTCCACATCTTCCGGGCGGTGCAGCTGGATGCCAGCCTGCGGGATGGCGATTGGTATCCGCGCTGGGCGCCGGATTTCGCTCAGGGTCTCGGCTATCCGATCTTCAACTACTACGCGCCACTGACCTACTACCTGCTCGTCGGCCTACACTGGCTCGGTCTCAGCTTCGTCGGCGCTTTCAAGGTGCTGCAATTCGCCGTCTTCCTCGCCAGCGGCGTGGGGATGTACCTGTTCTCACGCCGCCCACTCGGATCGCGGGGGGCGCTGCTGGCTGCCGTTGCCTACGCCTACGCACCTTATCACTTCGCGGACGCCTACGTGCGAGGCGACCTGGCCGAATCGCTGGCCTTGGCCTTCTTTCCCTTCGTGCTGTGGGCGTTTGGCCGCCTGATCGAGCGTCGGGGCCTATTGGGAGTCTCCCTGGCGACCCTGTTCTACGCCGGTCTGATCCTTACCCATAACCTAACGGCCTTCTTCTTCACTCCCTTGCTGGTCGCCTACCTAGTCGTCGTCCTGCTGCTATCACGGGCCTGGCGGGCTGTGCCGTTCGTGGCGGGGGGGCTGTTGCTGGCGCTGGGTCTGAGCGCGTTCTACTGGGCCCCTGCCCTGCTGGAGAAGGGGCTCGTCCAGATCGACCGCACGCTAGTGCCGCCGTTCTTCGACCTGCACAACAACTTCGTCTCCCTCGGCGAGCTGTTGTCGGTCCAGATGGCCGTCGACTTGCGCTTGGCCAATCCGCCCATACCGAGCACGCTCGGCGGCGGGCAGCTTCTGCTGGGTATGCTCGGCCTCGTCGCGTTGGCTCTGGGCCGACTGCGGATGCGGGTGGCGGTGGTGGTGGCGTTCTTCGCCCTGGCCACAGCGGGGTTGTTGTTCTTGGTCACCGACTCGTCCGCCCCTCTATGGGATAGCCTCCCGCTTGTCTCTTACATCCAGTTCCCCTGGCGGTTGCTCGGGATGGCCAGCTTCGCGGTTTCGTTTGTGGCGGGGGCGGCTGCCAGGCTGCTGCCGGCGCCGGGTGATGGCGCTGGGGGATGGCGAACTGCCGTCTCGGCGGTTGCGCTGGGCCTATTGGCGGCGGTCCTGGTTGCGCCGGCGTTCGTTCAACTCTACCCGCGGGGTCAGAGCGAGGCCCTGCCCGACCTAACGGTGGCCGGGGCGGTGGCGTTCGAGCGCAGCTCAAATGCGCTGGGGACCACGGCCGGCGAATACCTGCCCGTCGGCGTGGAAGTGCTGCCGGAGCCGTCGCCGATGCTGCCTTTCTATGATGGCGAGGGGACGATGGAACGGCTGAACCGGTCCGCCTTGCCGGAGGGCGTCGAGGCCAATCTTCTGAGCCATCGCACGTACTACGATTCCTACCGGTTTCGCAGTGAGAAGGAAGTGACGGTACTGTTCAACCTGCTGTACTTTCCGTCCTGGCACGCCTACGTCGACGGCACAGAGGTCACTGCTTCCGCCTACAAGCCGTATGGCCTGCTGACCATCACGGTCCCGGCCGGCGGGCACGACGTCGAGGTCCGCAAGGAAGAGACGCCCGTGGAGGGGCAGGCAGACGCGGGGTCGCTGGCGTCTGCCGGTGTCCTGTTGCTTCTGGCGGCGGTCGGCTTGGTAGCCAGTCCGAAGGCGGTATCGTCATTGGGCGCAGAGGAGGACGGCTCTCCTGCTCGGACGCGTGTCGTGGTCTGGAGCGCCGCTGCCGTGGCCGTGAGCCTGGTTATCCTGTTGGTGGGCAAGACGCTGTTCGTCGACGGAAAGAACACCTGGTTTCGCTTCGCCTCGCCCCCGCGGACGGTGATCGGGGCCGAGACTCCCCTCGCCGTCGACCTCGGCGGGCAGGTGCTCTGCCTTGGCTACAACCTCGACCGCCGCCAGGCGAGGGCAGGGGACACGCTCGATTTGCGCCTGTACTGGGAAGCGCAGCGCAAGATGGAGACGGAGTATAGCGTCTTCGTGCACGTCGCGACCGACCCGACGCAGCCGCCCGTTGCCCAGGCGGACAGTCTGCACCCGGCGAACATCGCCACGACGCGGTGGCAGCCGGGCTCCTACTATGCCGACTCGCACGAGGTCAAGATTCCAGCCGACATGGCCGCCGGAGGCTACGAACTGATCGTCGGCCTGTATGATCCCCGGCCGGATGGGAAACGGCTGCCCGTCAAGAACGGGGGTCAAGAGACTACATACGTCTCGCTCGGCCGGATTTCCGTCGTGCCGTAGGGAGTGAGTAGGGGGTGCGAATGATCACGGGAGGGGAGATACAGGGTGGTTAGGTTCCGGAACCCCTTGTGGGCGGCTATCTCGCGCTGGTTCGGGCGAGGGGTCGGCGCCTGGCTCGCGGTCGCAGTGTTGGTGCCATTGCTGCTGGCGGGGCAGGTCGCTCACCTGTACCGGGAGGCGCGCCACGCGATGGTGGCGGCCTACAGCAACATAGCTCCTCAGCAGGCCAATACCGCCGACCTCGCGCCGGTCGCCTACACCGGCGAAAACCTCTTTGGCATCAACACCTTCCTCTACCAAGAGGTCGAGGAGAGCAAGATCAGGCAGAGCCTAGAGATGATCAAGGCGGCCGGCTTTGGCTATATCAGAGAACAGATCGCCTGGCAGGAGTTCGAGCGGGGCCAGAAGGGGAACTACTGGGACGAGCGCTGGAATCGCTCTACCTGGGAGCACCTCGATCAGTTGGTCGATCTGGTCAACGAGTACGGTCTGCAGATGGTTGCCAGAATCGACTATCCCCCGGATTGGGCGCTGCCGCCGGGCACGACCTGGCACGCCACGCCGCCGGCCAACTACGACGACCTGGGCGACTTCGTCTATACGCTCGCGAGCCGCTACAAGGGCAAGGTACGCTACTATCAGATCTGGAACGAGCCCAACCTCACCATCGAATGGGGCAATCAGCCCGTCAACGCGGCCGACTACGTGCGCCTGCTGAAGACGGCCTACCTGCGCATCAAGGAGGCCGACCCGCAGGCCGTCGTCATCGCCGCGGCGTTGGCGCCGACCATCGAGCAGGGGCCGCGGAACCTCAGCGACCTCGAGTTTCTCAAGCAGATGTACGAGGCAGGGGCTAAGGACTACTTCGACATCGCCTCCGTGAATCCCTACGGGCTGCGTTCCGGCCCGGACGACAGGAGATTCTCCGCCGACGACACGAACTTCTCGCGTCCCGTGCAAGCGCGGCAGATCATGGTTAGCTACGGAGATGCCAACAAGCCCATCTGGGCGTCGGAGACCGGCTGGTGTGGCTTGCCGCCTGATTTCCCGGCGCCGCCCGTGTACGGTCGCACCACGCGGAAACAGCAGGCGGAGTACACGCTCAGAGCCTACGAGCGCGTGCAACGGGAATGGCCCTGGATGGGGGTGATGATGCTGTGGCACTTCCGGATGGTCGACAACAGGATGGCCAATGAGCAGCCGTACTACTTTGGCATCGTCGGCGATGACTTCTCGCCCTATCCCGTCTATGAGGCGGTCAAGGAACTTGCCACGCGGTCGCAAGCGCTGTATCCTGGCTTCCGGCAGGAGGACAACCTAGCCATAGAGAGGCAGGGGAGCTGGACGGACGCGTTCGACGCCCAGGCCTCGCTCGGCAACTACGCGGTAGCCACCGGGAGCGGGTCCGGCCTCACCGCCCGCTTCTGGGGCACGGATATCGACCTGGTGGCGGCCATGCTGCCCGATGGCGGTAAGGTCGCGGTGACGATAGACGGCGGTCCCGCTAACGCCGTTGCCAAGGACAGCCAGGGACGGTCGGTGCTCGACCTCAAGGCCGATTCGCCCTCCTGGCAGAATTGGCTGCCTTTGGCCCGTGGGCTTCCGCTCGGCGAGCACACCGTCCAGATCACACTCGTGGACGACGCGGGCAATCTACCCTTGGACGGTTTCATCGTGCGAGCACAGGGGCGGAACGGACCGGCGCCCCTCCTGTTCGGCCTCGCGGTGGGATTTGTCGGCTACGCCGTCTGGGCTTACAAGAAGGAGCATTTCTAGGAAGCGATGGCGATGCAGGGGAAGAAGGGGCAGGCAGGGTCGGCACTTGAGACGGCGCTAATCGCGATGGCCGTTCTCGCCGTGACGGCGGTCGGTTTCGCACTACGGATTTGTCGCTTGTCCGCCCAGAGCTTCTGGTACGACGAGGGAATCAGCGTCACGCTGGCCGGCAGGAACCTGGCGCAGATCACGCAGGGGGCCTTGGCCGACATCCATCCCCCCGTCTACTACTACGTGCTCCACTTCTGGATGCAGTTGGCCGGTAACAGCGAGTTCTCCGTGCGCTTCGTGTCGGTCGCGGCCGGCGTCCTGGCCGTCTGTCTCCTCTTCAACCTCGCCCGGAGGCTGTTCACATCGGGAACGGGTTTGGCGGCGGCGGTGCTCCTCGCCGTGGCTCCCCTGGCCGTATACTACGGGCAGGAAGCGCGCATGTACTCCCTGCTTCTGGCCCTGACCCTGCTCTGGACGATCGTCTGGCTGAAACTGCTGAACGACGGCGAGGCACGGACCGGCCGCCAAAGTGCCATCCTCTGGGGCGCATACCTTCTGCTGGCCTTGCTGTGCGTCTACACGCACTACTTCGCCTTCCTCCTGCTCGCCTTCCAGGGATTGTGGATGGTGATAGTAAGCGTCAGGCGTCCGCGTTTGCTGGGAAGGCGCCTGGTGGGGCCAGTGGCCACCGTCGGGTTGTACATTCCCTGGGTGCTCAACATGTCGTTTGGGCAGCTGGAGTCGTTTCGGCGGGGGGCGGAGCAGCCGGGCCTCGACACCATCGTCTGGCGGATGTTCGATGATTTCACGCTCGGGCACCTGGCCAAGGTCGACGAGGCGACCAGGTGGCCATTTCTGGCGATCCTGGCCCTTGGCCTGATCTACGGGCTCATCGGCGGGAAGCGTCCGCGGAGGGGGATGGCCATCGCCGCTCTGTATCTGCTGGTGCCGGTGGCCGGGATGCTGGCGATGAGCACCATTCGTCCGGCCTACCAAGCGCGCCTGATGCTGCTGGCGACGCCGGGGTTGTATCTATTGCTGGGGCTGGGCGTGGCCGGCTTGGCCTACGGGGGGCGGCGCCTGCTGGCGGGGGTGCGTCTGGGGATGCCCGCCGGCCTGCTGCTGGGGGCAGGCGCGCTTGTCGTGATGGTCAACCCTATCGTCGGCTCGCTGCAACTGCTCTACTACGACCAGGAATGGCAGCGCGACGACTTCCACGGGGTGGTCCAGTACATCGTCAACAACGCGGCCCCCGACGACGCCGTGGTCCTCGATTCGCCCGGGCAGATAGACATATTCAGCTACTACTGGCACGGTTCGCAGGACTACTACCCGGTCCCGTCGCAGTTGCCCTTGGACGAGCAGCGCACGCAGTCCGAGCTGGCGGACATTGTCGCCCAGCACAAAGGGGTGTGGGCGATCATCTGGGGCACGTCCGACCCGGACCCCCACGGCTTCGTGGAACAGTGGCTGGACAGGAACTGCTACAAGACCGTCAACACCTGGTTCGGGGGCATCCGTCTCGCTCGTTATGTGGTGGAGTCGGCGGGCGAGCGCCAGCCGCTCGACCTGCGATTCGGGGATAACATCCGCCTGAAGGGGTATGCCTGGTTGAAGCGCGAGGGCCAGCCGGGCGGCGTGCTGCCGTTGATCCTCTATTGGGAGGGCACGGCCCCTATCGATACCCGGTACACGGTGTTCGCGCACGTGCTCGACGAGAAGGAGAAGATCTGGGGGCAGAGGGATAGCGAGCCGGCCGGCGGGGCGAGCCCGACCACGGGCTGGCAGGTCGGCCAAGAGATCGAGGACCGGCTGGGCCTGCCGATACAGGAGGATACCGCTCCCGGCACCTACCAGGTCGAGATAGGCATGTACGACCCGGCGACGCTTGCGCGGCCCACCGTCTTCGACGCATCCGGCCAGCCCATCGGCGACCGCGTGCTCATCGGTCCCATCCGCGTTGGCGAGTAGCGAGGAGGAGCGATCAACCGTGAGGCAGGGCGTGTCGGTCATCGCCACCGTGAAGAACGAAGAAGGGTCCATCGGGCAACTCATTGATTCCCTCCTGGCCCAAAGCAGGCCCCCGGATGAGATCGTCATCGCGGACGGTGGTTCGACCGACGGCACGGTGCTGACGATCGAGAGGTTCCGCCGTCGGGGGGCGCCCATCCGGTTGCTCAGCCTGCCCGGCAGCAACATCTCCCAGGGCCGTAACGCGGCGATAGCGGCGGCCCAGTACGAGATCATCGCATCGACCGATGCCGGCGTTCGCCTGTCAAAGGATTGGCTGGCCGAGCTCGTTTCCCCGTTCGAGCGAGGCGACGGCGGGGGCGAACCTCCCGACGTCGTGTCCGGCGTCTTTCTGCCCGATCCAAAGACCACATTCGAGGTCGCTATGGGCGCGACGGTGCTTCCGTCCTTGCGTGACATAAAGGAGGATTCGTTCCTTCCGTCGAGTCGCTCGGTGGCCTTCACGCGCGAGGCCTGGCGCCGTGCCGGCGGCTATCACGAGTGGTTGGACTACTGCGAAGACCTGATCTTCGACTTTGCCCTGCGCGAGGTGGGCTGCCGCTTTGTCCTCGCCCCGCGGGCGGTCGCCTATTTCCGACCTCGGGAGGACCTGGGCACCTTCTTCAAGCAGTACTACAGGTATGCCCGGGGTGACGGCAAGGCGGACCTTTGGCGAGCCCGCCACGCCGTGCGTTATGGCACCTACCTGCTGGGACCGCTTGCGTTCGGGTTGGGTTTCTGGTATAAACTGGTTTGGCTGCCGCTCGGCTTGGCGGTGGGGGCGTATTTGTACAAGCCGTACCAGCGTTTGTTACCGGCCCTCGGGCGGACAAGCCGATTGGGCAGGGTGGAAGCCATTCTTCTGGTGCCAGTGATTCGTCTGGTTGGCGATGTGGCCAAGATGCTCGGCTACCCGGTTGGCATTAGATGGCGGCTCCGGCATCGGGCGGGGAAGGACTGGCGAGCGTAACCGGGACCGGGCCTCGCCCGTTGCAGGCTAGTTGATGAGAGATTCCTCTTCATCTGTACATCTAGAGGACTATTCGCCCAGAAGACCGGCCCGGGAGTGGAGTCTTGATGCTGGACACGTCGACAAGTGCCCATCTGGTGGTGCCGCGGCAGGGGGTCACCGTTGACCTCTCGATAGTAATTGTTACCTTCAACGTGCGCGATCTTCTGCGCGATTGCCTCCGCTCTGTGCTCGCGAGCGAGGGCCAATTCACGTACGAGGTGATCGTCGTCGATAACCTCTCCTCCGATGGAAGCGCTGCCATGGTGCAGCGCGAGTTCCCGAACGTCCAGGTTGTGAACAGCCCCATCAACGGCGGCTTCGCCTACGGGAACAACCTCGGCCTGGCGCGGGCCTGCGGCCGCTATCTTCTGCTCTTGAACCCCGACACTCAACTACCGCCCACGGCGCTGGCCGAGATGGTCGACTACATGGAGATGCGTCCGCGGGCGGGGGCGGCCGGCCCCAAGCTGGTGCGGGCCGACGGCTCCCTCGACCTGGCTTGCCGTCGGAGCTTCCCGACGCCGGAAGTGTCGCTGTACCGCATGCTCGGTCTAAGCCGTCTCTTCCCGCGCAGCCGGCGCTTCGGCAGGTACAACCTCACCTACCTCGACCCCGATAAGGCCACGGAGGTGGATTCGGTTGTCGGCGCCTTCATGCTGATCCGGCGCTCGGCGCTGGAGATGGTTGGGATGCTCGACGAGAGCTTCTTCATGTACGGCGAGGACCTGGATCTGGCCTATCGCCTGAAACGGGTTGGCTGGAAGATCCTTTACAACCCCGCCGTGTGCGTACTCCACCGTAAGGGCGAGAGCAGCAAGCATGCCCGCCTACGCACGACCTACGAATTCTATCGGGCGATGCTGGTCTTCTACCGCAAGCACATGTGGGCCGAGAATCCCTTCATCTTGAACTGGTTGATCACGGCTGCCATCTGTACCAGAGGGGCGTGTGTGCTCGGTCGCTCTCTCGTAGGAAGGTTGGTCGGCAGATGAAACGGCGAAGTGGGACGTACACGCTCGTATCCTTGGCGACTCTGGTGGCCACGGACGTGACGATGATGTTCACCGCCTACTGGCTGGCTTATCACCTCCGCTTTGAGCTGGATTTCCTGCCGGTGCAGGAGATCCACGGTTGGCGACGCTACGTGGAGTACGTGGTGCTGCAGATGGCGCTGCTGCCGCCAATAATGGTCGTTCAGGGGCTGTACCGGGTGCGGCGAACACTCTCCAAGGCCGATGAACTGAACGGCGTTTTCACAGCCGTCTCCATTGACGCGGTGCTGGTGCTGGCGATAATGGTCTTCGTGAGCCGCGACTTCATCTACTCTCGCGGCGTGCTCGTATTCGGCTGGCTGTTCGCGACCATTCTGATTGCGATTGGTCGCTACCTTCATTTCGGGCTGTGGGCGAGTCTGCGGGGGGCCGGCTTTGGTGCCGAGCGTGCCCTGATCGTCGGCACGAATGAGACCGCTCGCCTCGTCTTCGAGCGGATCGTCCAGTCGCCGCAATTGGGCTAT
>JAJZQK010000099.1 GCA_021847625.1 Chloroflexota bacterium | reverse complement strand
TTCGCTGGCCTCCTCGCCACCGATTATCGCGCGTTCTACAATTTGATTCACGTCAAAGGAGGGAGACTGCAAGGCCTGGGCGACCACCTCCCCCAGCGCCGCCGCGGGCACAAGGCCGATGATCTGGCTGCCGGCCACCTCCACGCCCAGTCGGTTGGCTTCCTCGCGGACGGCGCCGAAGGCTGCCAGCAGGCCCGTGCGCTGGAAGTCGGTCAGGTTCATCGAGACCTGTACCTCGCCGGTGCCGGCCACGGCAAGGCCGATGGCCCGCAGGGCGGGAAGCCCTCCGCCCGATTCTCTGACCGTGCGGGCGATGGCCTTCGCGATGCCCACCTCGCTTGTGCGCAGGTTGACGTTGAAGGCGATCAGGGCCTCGCGGGCGCCGACGGCCGTGGCCCCGGCCGGCCCCAGGGCGGCAGGGCCGAAATCCGGGGTGCGCTCGGGGTCGCGTTCGATGTCTACCCGCAGCCCCTCGTACTGGCCCTTGCGGACGTTCGGCAGGTCCCGGCGTTCGGGGCGGGTGGCAGCCTCGCCATAGAGATAGACGGGCAGACGCAGCTCGTCGCCCAGCCGCTTCCCCAGGCTTCTGGCCACCTCTATGCAATCGGCCATGCTCACCCCGGCCAGGGGCACGAAGGGCACGACGTCGGCGGCGCCGATACGGGGATGGGCGCCGGTGTGCTTGTTCATGTCGATTAGGTCGGTTGCCCGCCGCACGGCCCGGAAGGCCCCCTCCAGGGCCGCCTCGGGTGGCCCGGCGAAGGCGACGACCGTGCGGTTGTGGTCGGCGTCCTTCTCGACCTCCAGCACGCGCAGGCCGGCGACGCTGCGCACGGCGGCCACTATCTCGTCAATCACCCAATCCCGCCGGCCCTCGCTGAAATTGGGCACGCATTGCACTAACCTCTGCACCTTCCCACCTCGAGGATTCGTACGGCGGCAATCCGCCCGGCGAGACCCTTCCATTGGGAATGGAGACCCCGGGGACGGCAGACCAAGCCAGACAACAGCAGGACGCGGACCAGCCTACGCCCCTGGCTGGCGGGGGGACCGCTGGAGGGCTACCACGGTGCCGGTCGCTGAGGCTAACAAGCGGCCGTCCGGATAGCGTACAGCCATCTCGGCCATGCCCATCGTGCGGCCGGCGTGGACGACCCTCGCCTCCGCCTGGATCAGGCTGCCGGGCGTGGGGGCGCCCAGGAGGTGCATGTTAAACTGGACCGCCACGTAGGTCCGCCCCAGCGTGTTGAGGGCGCAGCCGAAGGCGTGATCGGCCAACGACATTAGTACACCGCCGTGGGGAAGACCCGCGAAGTTGGCGAACTGACTGCTCACCTCCAGCTCCACTTTGGCGTAGCCGTGGGCCAGCTCTACCAGACGCATCCCCAACAATCTGGCATAGGGTGAGTCGTCGAATCGAGCGCGCAACGCTTGGTAATCGATGGCTTCGGACACTGCTCTTCCTCCGG
This sequence comes from Chloroflexota bacterium, assembly GCA_021847625.1. The sequence goes on along the minus strand of JAJZQK010000099.1, from coordinate 7,495 downwards.
GCAAGTAGGAAAGGACACGGGGCGCTCCCCGTGTCCATGTGAGACGACTTCTCCCGAGCGAACGTCAGAGCGTGCTGCCGCCGTCGACGGCGATGGTGGCGCCGGTGACGTTCTCCGCCTCGTCGGAGGCCAGATACACGGCCGCCCCCACGACGTCCTCCGGCCGGCCCACGCGTCCCCAAGGGATTCGCTGCAGCGTCGTGGCCAGGTTCGCGGGGTCCGCCATGCGCTGGCGGGTCATGTCGGTCAAGGTGGGGCCGGGGGCAATAATATTGACGTTGATCTTGTGCGGGGCCAGATCCAGGGCCATGCCATGACTCAGCATATAGGCGCCGCCCTTGGACGCGCCGTAGTGGGCCAAGCCGGGCAGGGCCTTCTGCTGCGCCTCGGAGACGACGTTGATGATCTTGCCCTTCCCCTGTTTGATCATCTCCCGCGCCACGGCCTGGCCAACGAGGAAGTACCCCTTCATGTTCGTGTCGACCACCCGGTCGTATTCCTCCTCGCTGATCTCCATAAAGGGCGCGCGGGTGAGGACGCCGGCGTCGTTGACGAGGATATCGATGCGACCGAAGGCGGCGATGACCTGGGCCACCATCGCGTCCACCTCGGCCGTTACTCTCGTGTCCACCCTCACGGCTATCGCCCGTCGGCCGAGCTCCTTGATGCGGGCCACGGTCTGCTCGGCCCCCGCGGCGTTGCTGACGTAATTCACGGCCACGTCGGCCCCCTCGCGGGCAAAGCCCAGGGCGATGGCCTGCCCCATGCCCCGGCTGCCGCCGGTGACCAGGGCCACTCTATCCTTCAGCCTCATTTCCAAGCGTCCTCCTATGCAGGTAATCGGCGCGGCCGGGAAAGCCCACAAGCCACCGGCCGAACGAGTCCGTTCCCGATAGTGTACAGTCTACCCGGCCAAACGGCAAGGACGTCTCGGCCTGCTTGGCTAGGAGAGGCAAGTACCAGGTCTGCCACTTCGTGGCAATAATAGCCAGCGTCTGCTTGACCTCCAGGGCAGGGTCCGGTATCATCTGGAAGAGAGACGAGCCACGGTGAGGGCCGCGAAGGGACACCTGCCGAGCTCCTGCCGCTGCAGGATATTTTGGGGAGGATGGTGCAATGGCTGGCGCTGGTGATGAGATGACTACCAGGGGACCGAGACTCAGGGCCATCGATGGCGGGGAGCGGGAGGACAGCCCGCCGCCTATCGCCTGGCCGGAGGATGGGCCGGTGTGGCACGTTGAGACGGGGCTGGGCGCCGTCGAGGCCAGGTCGTCCCTGGCCGTGATGCGCGACGTCGATAGGGCCGTGCTGGCGGGAAGACTGAGCAGATTCCAGCCCATGCCCACCGGGTTTGAGATCCTCGACAAGCGCCTGGGTGGGGGATTCCGGCAAGGCGAGCTCATCCTGCTCGGCGGCGGCCAAGGTGTGGGCAAGACGACCATGGCCGTGCAGATGGCACGCAATCTGGCCGAGGGCGGCGTAACCTGCCTGTACGTGTGCTACGAGCACGACGAGGACGATCTGCTCCAGCGCGTCATCGCGATGGACAGCGTGGAGCCGGATGGGGAGTCCTACCCCGAGGGCCTGCGCGTGCGGGATATTCAGACCTTGCTCTTGGACGGCCGCCGGTTGAACGGGCGGGGGCTGCTGGAGTCGTTGGCGGCGGACCCCCACGGCGAAAGCGCCCTGCGGAAGCTGTCCGGCTACGCCGACAGGCTCTACCTGTGCAAAGGCTCCGGCGTGCGCACGACATTGGAGGCGCTGCAGGCCCTGGCGCAGCAGTCCCGGCCGCAAGAGGGCGGCCAGATGGTGCTCTTTATCGACTATCTGCAGAAGGTGCCGCTCTATCCCGAACCGGCGGAGGAAGCCGAGAAGGTGACGCGGGTAGTGGAGGCGCTGAAAGAGCTCGCGCTGTCGGAGGGCATCGCCGTGGTGGCGCTGGTGGCGGCCGACAAGGAGGGCCTTAGGGCGAAGCGACTTCGCCTGCACCACCTGCGGGGCAGCTCGGCGCTGGTTTACGAGGCCGACGTGATCCTGATTCTCAATGAGAAGTACAACATCGTGTCCAAGGCCAACATCGAGTTCAACCCTTATCGGGCGCAGGGCTATCGCGAATGGGTCATCTGCAGCATCGAGAAGAACCGCAGCGCCCGCGCCGAGATCGACGTGGAGTTCCGCAAGCGGTTCGAACACTCCTGCTTCTACCCCGCGGGGGGGGACGTGCAGGAGCAGCTGATCCAGGAGCGCATCTACACGGAGTAGCCCCCGGCGCGGGGGCGGAGGAGTTCCGCATAGCCTAACGGCCGCGAACGCTGGGTAAGAACGGCGCCGGCAGGTGCCTGCTTGCTGCCGGCCCCGGGGCGGACAGAGGCCGTCCGCCCCTACGGGTTATCGGGCGTCCACGGAGCGCCACCCCCGCGGTTGGTTGGGGGCGTGTTCTGGGAGGGAGCGAGCAGATGGAGTCACGAGGATCGGTCGCCATAGTCACCGGCGGCAGCGGTGCGCTGGGCCGGGAGATCGGCCTGGCGCTGGCGGGCGCGGGGGCCCACGTGGCCGTCGTCTACGCCAGGTCGCAGGAAGCCGCGGCGGACGTGGCTCGGGAGCTGAGCGCGCTGGGCCCGCGGGCCCTTGCCGTGCGGGCGGACGTGGCAGACGAGAACGCCGTGAAGGCGATGGTCGAGCGCGTGCTGGCGGAATTCGGCCGGGTGGATATCCTCGTCAACAACGCGGCCTTCAATAAATGGGTCCCCTATCAAGACCTCGACTCGCTCACGCTGGACCTGTGGCAGAAGATAATTGGCGTCAACGCCACGGGCCCGTTCTTGTGCTGCAAGGCGGTGGCGCCGACGATGCGCCGCCAGGAGCGCGGGCGCATCGTGAACATAGCCTCCGTCGCCGGGTTCCACCCCATCGGCAGCAGCATCGCCTACTCGGTTTCGAAGGCGGCCCTGGTTCACCTCACGAAGTGCATGGCGGTGGCCCTCGCTCCCCACGTGCTGGTGAACTGCGCCGCCCCGGGCACGATGGAGGGGACGCGCGCAACGGCGAACCTCGACCCGGAGTACGCGGAGAAGGCGCGGCTGAGCGCGTTGACCGGTCGCTTCACGGACAAGGCCGACGTGGCGGCGCAGGTGCTGGCCTTCATTCGTAGCGATAGTACTACCGGCCAGACCATCGTCGTCGACGGCGGGCGCGTCTTCCATTAGTGACAGCAGTCACGCGGAGTGAGTCGGGCTAACCGCGGAGGGTGCAGAGCAGCCTGTAGCGCGGGGAGCTTGTCCCCCGCGGTCCTGGCCAGACTCTCTCCGCGTCCTCCGCGGTGAGGACCCGTCCACCCGTATGATGGTGCCCGAAGCGGCTGCCCCTCTTCTTCGAACCCTATGAACCAGCGGTTTCGCGCGGGCGAATGGGCGCGCTTGCGCTGACATGCCCTCCTGCCTGCGTGGACCGGTGTCGCGTGGCCGTTGGGCTTGCCTGGTAGGACGGTTATCTTCGTTGACAGGTGTGGGCAAACAGGCTATAATCTACGGGCGCGACCATAATTTTCGATGAGTTGGAGATTTCTCAGTTGGTCAAACGGACTTACCAGCCTAAGAGCATACCCCGCCGGCGCGAGCACGGCTTCTTGAAGCGAATGAGCTCCCGCGGCGGTCGAGCAGTCATAAGAATGCGCAGGCAAAAGGGACGCCGCAAGCTGACGGTCGTTTAAGTTGTTATGCGCAGGCGGCATCGCCTCAGGACGGACGCCCAATTCAAGCGCGTTCGCAGCGGAGGCCGCTCCTGGGCGCATCCGCTTCTGGTGCTTTACGCCCTTCCCAACCAGGAGGGCGTAACCCGTGTCGGTTTTTCGGTAGGAAAGCGTATCGGCAAGGCCGTTGCCCGTAACCACGTGAAACGCCGGTTGCGAGAAGCAATCCGGCCGCGTCTTCCCATGTTAAAGGTGGGATATGATTTGGTGCTGATCGCGCGTGCTCCTATCGCGAGTGCCGCGTACCCGGAGGTGGTGGCGGCGGTCGCGCAGCTTCTGCAGCGGGCACGTCTTGTGTTGCCCGCCGAGGGTTGGGAAGAGGATAGAGGACCGACTGAGCACCAGCTGGAGGGAGGGCGAGTAAGATCGCGGAAGCAATGAAGAGAACTCTATTGGGTGTGATACACCTCTACCAGAGGTTTGTTTCCCCCCTTACGCCTCCTAGTTGCCGCTTCTATCCGACCTGTTCGCATTACGCGTACGAAGCTGTAGATCGGTACGGGGCCGTCCAGGGTGGCTGGATGGCCGTCAAGAGAGTGGTCCGATGTAATCCCTTCCATCCGGGCGGTTACGACCCGGTTCCTTAAGGAGGTCTCGTCAGCTTGGGTGATATTTGGCTGAATTTCATCTTACTAATAACCCAGGCGTTGGTAGCTCTGTACGGGGTCGTCGGCAGCTACGGCATCGCCATCATCCTGTTCACAGTAGCGGTGCGCTTGGTCTTCCTGCCGCTCAGTATCAAGAGCACAAGATCGATGCGGCAGATGCAGCAAAGCCAAGCGCAGCTAAAGCCGCACCTCGACGCCCTGAAGAAGAAACACGGGAACGACCGCCAGAAGCTGATGGAAGAGCAGCAGAAGCTTTACAAGGAGCATGGCGTCAATCCCATGGCCGGGTTGGGCGGTTGTCTGCCTTTGTTGATTCAGATGCCGTTGTGGATCGCCCTTTATCAGGCGCTGTTCCATCTGGCTGGCACGACGGAATTTGCCGCTGGCTTCCTGTGGATTGCTAACCTGGCCCAGCCAGAGGGATTTCCGTACATACTAGCCCTGTTCACTGGTGCCTCGACTTGGTTGACCCAGAAGATGATGGCACAGCCGTCGGCCGACCAGCAGCAGAAGACCATGAACAACATGATGCAGATGATGATGCCGCTCATGATGATCTTCTTCGCCTTCCAGGTGCCTGCTGGGCTCGTGCTGTACTGGGCGACGTCTAACATATTCCAGTTCTTCCAGCAGTTGTTCATAACGGGCTGGGGCAACCTTAGCCCCGCGACCGTCGGGGCGCCGATCGCGGCGCTGGTGAACGGCGGGAACGGCAGCGCAGGCAACGGCAGCGCCGGCAAGAACGCGGTGGCGACGTTGGATAAGTCTGGCAAGGCTGAGATTGCCGAGCCGGAGTTGAAAGAGCCGCAGACCGACCGGGCGGCAGGCGGCAACGGCCGTTGGGCCGGGGCACGCATACTAGACCAGGCCTCCTCCGTGGAGAAGAACGGGATCCGCATCTACACGCTGGATCCAGACCCGAAGGAGGGGGGAGACTACACGGCTGATGACTCTTCGCAGAACATGGACGAATCGATAGCCCGCGCGAAGGGCCAGAGTAAGCCGAAGCGCAAGAAACGTAAGGGTTGAACATCGGAGGCGATTAGTGGAAAGCCTTGAGGTTAGCGCCAAGACAGTTGAAGAAGCAATCAAGTTGGCGCTGGCAAAGCTAGGCAAGGAACGTGACGAGGTGCTCATCAGCATCCTCTCCGAGGGGAGCCGGGGCATCCTGGGAATCGGCGGGGAAGAGGCCCGCATCCTAGTGACGCCCATCTCCGCGGAAGAAGAGGAGGAGCAGCCGGAAGCGACGGATGAAGAGGTGGTGGCGCTCGGCGTCGAGGTGCTCGAGAACCTACTGCGGGCAATGAAGATCGACGCCGAGGTCACCGTGCGGTCGACCGTACCAGACGCCGACGGCCAGTCGGTGCCTGCCGTCCTCGACATCCACGGCGATGACCTGGGCATCCTCATCGGCCGGCGTGGTGAGACGCTTTCATCCCTGCAATTCATCACGAACCTGATCATAAGCCGGCAGCTGCGCCGTTTCGCCCGGGTGGGGGTGGATGTCGAGAGCTATCGACTGCGGCGCGAGGAATCGCTCAAAAGCCTGGCCCAACGGATGGCCGAACGAGTGCGGGTTACTAATCAGGCGGTGACGCTGGAAGCGATGCCGCCCCACGAGCGGCGGATCATTCACATGACGCTCAACGAAGACCCGCATGTCATGACGCAGAGCATCGGCGAGGACGCCGAGCGCAAAGTCGTCATAATGCCCAGAAAGTAGTCGCTCCTTCGTGGCCTCGGCAACATTCTTAGTCATCGGCCACGTCACCAAGGACCTGGCCGGCGACGGGTACACGATCGGGGGCGGGGCGACATTCGCTGCGGTGACCGCGAGTCGGCTAGGTTACGACGTCGCGGTGCTGACGCGGGCCGAGCCTGATGTGGCGGGGGCGCTCATGGCGCTGCTCCCGCGGGTGCGCCGCGCGACCGCAGCGGAGGACGACCTGCTCACGATGCTCGATGAAGTCGCGGCCAGTGGCGTCGATGCGCTGATCGTCGGTGATCTGGGGCTGCTGGCGGCGCTCGGAGAGCGCCAACTGCCGCTGCGGCTGCATCTGAGTTCGGTGGCCGCGTGCCACAACGGGGAGACCGCGGCCCTCGCGGCGGAGCTCGGCGCGGCGCGGGTGATCCTGCCGCGGCACGTGACGCTGAGCGAGATCCACGGCCTGTGCCGCGCGCTGCCGGGCGTAGAAATCGAAGCGTTCATCCTCAACGACGGCTGCGTGTTCGAAGAGGGCTCGTGCCACACGCTGCACCTGCCCGGTGCGCTCGGCGGACCGATCTGTCTCGATCGGTTCCGTCACGACTACCATCGCCCCGACGGGCAGCGGCTCGAACCGCCGGAACTCGAACGGCTGCAGTCCAACGACGCAGCCTGGGACCAGTGGCTGTGGTACGTGTTTTCGTGCGGCTTCAGCGTCACGCCCGAGGGGTTGCCGCTCGGCCCCTGCGGGCTGTGCGCGCTGGCACAGCTCGCGGCCGCAGGCGTCGCCGCGGTGAAGATCGCGGGCCGCGAGAGCCGGCTCGAGCGGCGGCTGAAGAGTGTCGAGATGGTGAGCCAGGCGCTCGCGCGCAGCGCCGCCGGCGAGCACGCACTGGCCGGGTTCGCGCAAGGGCTGCGCGGCAAACCCGAGCTGTGTCAGAGCGGCTTCATGTGCTACTACCGCGATTTCGCTCAGCCGCCCGGAACCGGCGCGCAGCGCACGCCGGCTCCGCAGTCCTGATTCACTGACAGGTTCCGCGGCTCACCGGACAGGGCGGATAGGTCGGCTGCTGCGGGAAGGCCGGCAGCCACGGCGGGGGAGGCGGCACCGCCACCGGATGGCGCGCGATTTCCTTCAGCAGCACGGCCACCGCCGCTTCGATCTGCGTGTCCCGATCGTGCCGGGCGAGCAGCCCGGGGTCGACGTGAACCGGGATCGAGGGCACCACGCCGATGTTCTCCACCACCCACTTGGAATTCAGTCCGTACATCGCGAGTTCCGATACGACCTCGGAACCGCCGTCGAGGAGCGTGAACGGGGCGAAATAGCCGCGAACGCCGCCCCAGGTGCGCGAGCCGATCGTCGGTCCGAGGCCGTACTGCTGGAAGCGGTACGCGAAGATGTCGCCGTCGGAGGCCGAGCCGTGATTGATC
>JAJZQK010000098.1 GCA_021847625.1 Chloroflexota bacterium | reverse complement strand
TGCTCAAAGTCCTGATTAACGTATGGCTAGAGCGCAAAGTGAACCTGGCCCATCTGTTCTCCGCCGGAGGAATGCCTAGCTCCCACTCGGCCCTGGTCGCCTCCGTGACGATGGTGATTGCCTTCGACCTCGGAGTTGGATCGCCGCTATTCGGGCTGTCCACGATCTTCGCCATCATCGTCATGTACGACGCGGCGGGGGTACGTCGCACTGTGGGTACGCACGCCAGGGTGTTGAATCGCCTGTTGGACGAGCTTCTTGTGAGGCATCAGATAAACGAGGATAGGCTGCGCGAGTTGGTGGGGCACACGCCGCTTCAGGTGATTGCCGGCGCCATTCTGGGAGTGGTGTTTACTCTAATCTGGGTCGGATAACCGACCTTAGGACCTCAGTACTGCCCCGAGGCCCGCAGAGAAGCCCCCGACAGCAGTCCCCACTGCGCGGGCGGCCAGTAGGATACCCAGGCCGAGCCAATGATGTTGTCACGCGGCACCATGCCCCACACGTGCGAGTCGCTGCTGTTGTTGCGGTGGTCGCCCAGGACAAAGTAACTATTGGCAGGCACCGTTACGAGTGGCATTTCGTACAGGGGCGGATCAGAGATATAGGGCTCCGACAGAGCGCGCCCGTCGACGTATACCTTGCCGCCCTTTATCTCCACACGTTCCCCGGGTAGCCCAATGACTCGCTTGATATAGTCGTGATCCGGGCTCTGCGGGGCGCGAAAGACGATAATATCACCCCGACCTGGCTCGTGAAACAGGTCGACCTTCGACTGAGCGCCGTCTGTGAGCTGGGGTAGTAGATTGGCAATCGGCGCTAGGTCCAACTGCCAGTAGACCGCTTTGTTGATGAGGAGATACTGACCATCTTGCAGCGTGGGCTCCATACTGTGCCCGTCTACCTTGAAGTTCTGTACAACTGCCCGCACCAGCAGAAAAATGAGCAGGGTAAGGAGTACGGTCTCAAGCACTTCACGCGCGGCAGCTCTCATTGCGGGTTCCTCTCATAAGGGTTCACAAGCATTATAGTATAAGAGCAGGAGCGATGCCACCGAGCGGGCCCGCCTCCGGAGGGCTAACAAGTATGCCTCTCAGCGCCCCGTGCTGCCCCAGCCACGGCCAGCCCGCTCGGTCTCCTCGAGCGTGCCCACCTCAACAAACTCGGGGGCGACGAAGGGTATGATGATAAGCTGGCCAATCCGTTCGCCGCGTTGGATCACCAGCGGTTCGCCGGTAAGGTTCGTCGCGGCCAGGAACAACTGCCCTCGGTAGCCCTGGTCCACCGTGCCGACGTGGACAAGGATACCGCGGGCAGCCACGCTCGAGCGCCCACTTATCATCCCATAGTAGCCATCGGAAATGGCCACGGCCAGGTTCAGGGCCACGCGCTTGGTCTCGCGTGGCGCCAGCGGGGTCTCCTCCACCACGAAGAGGTCCGCGCCAGCGTCGGTGGGAAACGCCCGATAGACGGCCGGCATGGAAGCGTCGAAGCGAACGAATGGTACCTGCACGGCGGAATGCTCTCCTTCAACATAAGACGTGCCTTGAATGATAGCAGATCGACCAGGCGCTGGAAAGCTCAGCAGGCTGACCCCTAGCAGATGCGCGGCAGCAGCTCTCCGGCGAGCATGTCCACGACGCGGGTGCCGCCGATGGTCGTGCGCATCAGCACCCTTCCCGCCGGGCCGGACGTGACCTCGCCGATCACCACGGCCTGCTCGCCATAGCGGGTCGCCCGCATGCGGTCGACAATCTGCTCGGCCACCTCGGGTGCGACGACGGCGACTAGTTTCCCCTCATTGGCGACGTACAGGGGATCAAAGCCCAACATCTCGCAGGCCGCCCGGACGCCGTTGCGCACCGGCAGGGCGGACTCTGTCAACGCCATGCCGACGCCAGACTGGGCGGCGATTTCGTTCAGCGTCGTCGCCAGCCCGCCGCGGGTCGGATCCCGCAGGGCGTGCACCTGCCCGACCTCCAGCATCACCTGCACCAGGTGGTTGAGGGGAGCAACGTCGCTGACCACGTTCGTCGTGAAGGAAAGGCCTTCGCGAGCGCTCACCACCGCAATGCCGTGGTCGCCGATCGTGCCACTGACGATGATCTTGTCCCCCGGCCGCGCGTTACGCCCGGAGACGGCGGCGCCCGAGACGACCTGGCCGATGCCGGCGGTGTTGACGAAGAGTCCGTCGACGCCGCCGCGCTCGACGACCTTTGTATCGCCCGTCACGACCTCCACGCCGGCCTCGTCGGCCGCCTCCCGCATGCTGGCCACGACCCGCTCCAGATCGCTAACAGGAAAACCCTCTTCGATGATGAACCCGGTCGAGACGGCTTGCGCCAGCGCACCCACCATCGCCAGGTCGTTCACGGTACCACAGACCGCCAACCTGCCGATGTCGCCGCCCTGGAAGAACAACGGCTTCACCACGTAGGAGTCCGTGGTGAAAGCGAGCCTGCCCCCTGGCAAGTCGAGCACCGCCGAGTCATCCTGCTGGCGAAGGGCCGCGCTATCGAAACGGGCCGTGAATACCTTCTGGATCAGATCGTGGCTGAGCCGGCCCCCACTGCCATGCCCAAGGAGCACCCGGTCCTCAGCCATTGTTCTTCATCCAGGCCCGGGCGCCCTCTTCCAGCCAAGCATACCAAGCCCCTAGACCCTCTCCCGTGCGGCAGGAGGTCTCGAACACGAGCAACTTGGGGTTGATTGTCAGCCCGTTCGCCCGCAGCTGGCTCACGTCGCAGTCGGTATACGGCACGAGGTCGATCTTGTTTATGACGAAGGCCTCCGCCCCGCGAAAGAGGGCAGGGTACTTCAGCGGCTTATCGTCCCCCTCCGTCACGCTGACGATGGCGATCTTGGCCGCCTCGCCCAGGTCGAACGCCGCCGGGCAGACCAGGTTGCCGACGTTCTCGATCAGCACGAGGTCAAGCATGGCCAGGTCGAGCGCAGCCAAGGCCTTGCTGACCATAAACGCGTCCAAATGGCAACCGCCGCCGGTGTTGATCTGAACGGCGGGAATGCCGTGCTGGCGAATGCGGTCGGCGTCGGCCGAGGTTGCGATGTCCCCCTCGATAACGCCCATAGAAAGCCGTTCCTTCAGAGCCTCGATCGTGCGCTCCAGCAGAGTCGTCTTACCGGAACCCGGTGAGCTCACGAGGTTCACCGCGTAGCTGCCGTTCTTGCAGAACGCTTCCCTGTTCTCGGCGGCAATGGCCTCATTGGCCGCTAGAATATTTGTTCCCATCTTAATCTCCATGCCAACCTCCGTTACTCTCGGCCGTAAGCGTAATAGGCCGCGCAGGTCCCCTCCGTCGACACCATGCATGGCCCCACGGGATGCTCAGGCGTACAAGCCTTGGCAAACAGCGGGCACTTGGGTGGCTTGGCCAACCCGCACAGTACCGCGCCGCAGGCGCACCCGGGAGGTTCCCTGCTGGGACCGACCTCGACGGCAAACTCGCGCTCGGCGTCAAATCGGCTGTACTCCTCCCGCAGGCGCAGGCCGCTGGCCGGTATCGTGCCCAGGCCCCTCCATTCCGCGTCGGCAGGCTCGAACACGTCCAGCATCGCCCGCGCGGCCGCCTGGTTGCCCTCCGGGCGGACCGCCCGCCGGTATTGCACCTCAACCCCAGGCTTCCCCGCCCGCATCATCCGCGCCAGGGAGAGGACGGCCTGCAGAACGTCGAGCGGCTCGAAACCCGTGATCACCGCCGGCAGACCGTACTCCTCGGCCAGGAACAAGTACGGGTCCCGGCCGATGATCACGCTGACGTGGCCCGGCAGGATCAGCCCGTCCATCTTGACCTCTCCGGACCCCAAGAGGGCCCGCAGGGCAGGAGGTACGAGCTTGTGCACGCTGTAGACGAAGAAGTTGTTTAGTTCGCGCCGTCGGGCGTCCAGCAGGGACATCGCCACCGTGGGCGCCGTCGTCTCGAAGCCCACGCCCAGGAACACGACCTTGCGGTCCGCATGGGCCTCCGCCAGACGCACGGCGTCCAGCGCCGAGTAGACGACGCGCACGTCGGCGCCCATCGCCCGCGCCTGCTGAAGGCTCCCGCTGGACCCCGGCACCTTGATCATGTCTCCGTAGGTCGCCAATATCGCGCCCGGTTGGTCCGCCAGGGCGATCGCGTGGTCGATGTCGCGTTGCGCGGTGACACACACCGGACAGCCGGGGCCCGAGAGCAGGTCCACCCGTTCGCCCAGCAGGTCGCGCAAGCCACTGCGGAAGATCGAGACCGTGTGGGTCCCGCAGACCTCCATGAGGCGGACCGAGCGGCCACCGACCGCGCGAGAGATGGCGCTCGCCACCCGCGGCGCCAGTTCCGGGTCGCGGAACTCGTCGACGAACCTCACGCTAACCGCTCCTCCCCATGCTTCCCCGCTGACTCATCTTCGCCCTCGAGGGCCTCCATCAGCTGGGTTAGCAGGTCCAGCGTCTCTTTGGCTTCCCGCTCGTCCAGTTTCTCTATCGCATACCCGGCGTGGATGATCACGTAGTCGTCCAGCCCGGCGTCCGGAACCAGAGCCAGGCTCACCTCGCGGGTGACGCCGCTCAAGTCGACAATCGCCAGTCGGTTGGCATCGACGGAGACTACTCTCGCCGGCACGGCCAAGCACATAAGCCCATCCTCACTCTATCTCGATACTGTCGATATACATCTCTCGTCCGGAGACGATCTCCGTGTCCGCGCCCCCGCAGGTCGGGCAGGCGAAGGCGAACTCCCGGACGCCGAACTCCCTGCCGCAGGAGCGACAGGCGGCCCGCAGGGGAACCATGTCGGCTTCCAGCTTCACCCCTTCGGCAATCGTGCCCTTGGCCAGAACCTCAAGGTAGAACTCGACGCAGCTGGGGTCTACCTGCGTCATCTCTCCTATTTTAAGACGAATCACGGCGATGCGCTCCGCCTCGTGCTTCTGCGCCTCTCCCATCGCCAGATTCAGTATGTTCTCGGTAATCGACAGTTCGTGCATTATCCCTTTGCCCTAGCGTTGGCAATCACTACCTGACCCAGCGAGATCCCACCGTCGTTGCAGGGGACCTGGTGGTGGATGTACACCTCGAAATCCTCCTGGCGCAGACCGGACAATGTCCTGTGCAGGAGGAGCATGTTCTGGAAGACGCCCCCGCTCAACACCACACGGTGGAACCCCCGCCCGGCCCGCACCCGACGGCAGGCTTCGACGGTAGCTTCGGCGACGGCGTTGTGGAACCTCGCCGAAACCTCGGCCACGGGAACGCCTGCCGCCATGTCGCGAACGACATCCCGTATCAGAGGCGCCGGGTCCAGTAAGAACGAGGCTCCCTCCTGCCGAACCGGGAACCCGTAAGCGGCGGTCTCTCCCTCGTCGGCGGCCATCTCCAATTCTATCGCCGCCTGGGCCTCGTAGTTGACCACCTGGCGCAGGCCGACCAGCGCCGATACGGCGTCGAACAGGCGCCCCGTACTCGACGTCAGCGGCGCGTTGAGCTGCCCGCGAGTCTGTCGTTCCAGCACCGCCAGCTCGTCTGAGCCGAGGTTGCCGCCCGGCGCCTCGCCGCCGGGCGGCCGTAGCCGCCGCCAGATAGCCAACGCGGGCTCAAACTCGCCGAAAGCCGCGTGGACGTGGCTGAGCGCGGTGCGATACGGTTTCAAGATCGCCGCCGAGCCGCCCGGCAACGGCACGTAGGCGAGGTGGCCGACCCGCTCGAAGTCCGCCTCGTCGGCGACGAGGATTTCGCCGCCCCATACGGCTCCGTCGGGGCCGTAGCCGGCACCGTCGAAGACGACGCCGATCGTCGGCCCGCCAAGCCCGTTTTCGGTCATGCAACTAACCACGTGCGCGTGGTGGTGTTGGACGCCCACCCGCGGCAGCCCCTGCCTACCAAGCTCCAGGGCGTACTGCGTCGATAGGTAGTCGGGGTGCAGGTCGTGAGCGACGACCTCGGGCGTGACGTGAAACAGGCGCTCGAAATGCTCGATGCCGTCCTCGAAGGACCGGAGAGTCTCGAAGTTCTCCAGGTCGCCGATGTGCTGGCTAAGAAAGGCATGGTCGTCACGAGCCACGGCGAAGGTGTTCTTCAGTTCCCCTCCGCAGGCCAGGGTATGTTTGACGGGCTCCCGCAGCTTCACCGGGAAGGGGGCATAGCCACGCGAACGACGCAGCACTGTCTCCTTGCCCTCGTACACGCGCGTCACCGAATCGTCGCAGCGCACGTGGATATCCCGGTTGTGCAGCAAGAAAGCGTCGGCCAGACCTGCCAATCTGTCTAGGGCCTCGTCGTTGCCGACGGCGATGGGCTCCTCGCTCAAGTTGCCACTGGTCATGACGAGGGCCGGCGGCATGTCGCCCTCCAGCAGAAGATAGTGCAGTGGCGTATAGGGCAGCATTACGCCTACGTTGGTGTTGCCGGGCGCGACCGAAGCCGCGATCTGGCTCGGCTCCCGCTTTCGCAGCAACACAATCGGCCGCTGGGGAGACTCCAGGAGCCTACGCTCGTCCTCACTCACCTCGCAGAAGCGCGCCGCCGTCGCGGCATCCATCACCATCAGCGCAAAGGGCTTCTCCACGCGTCGCTTGCGCCGCCGCAGCTCCGTCACCGCCCCTTCGTCGGTCGCGTCGCAGGCGAGGTGAAAGCCGCCGAGCCCCTTAACGGCGACGATGCGCCCGCTTCGCAGCAGGTGTCGAGCCTCCTCGACGGCCTTGTCGCCGTGAACCCGCGGATCATCTCCCACCACCAGGGAAACCGCGGGTCCGCATTCGGGGCAGGCGTTCGGCTGGGCGTGGAATCGGCGATTCTCCGGGTCGTCGTATTCCTGCTGGCAGTCCGGGCACATGACGAACGGCTCCATCGTCGTCTTCGGACGATCGTAGGGGATATCGCGCGTGATGGTGAACCGCGGCCCGCAGTTGGTGCAGTTGATGAACGGGTACCGATAGCGACCGTCGCCCTCCGTGAAGAGCTCGCGGAGGCAGTCATCGCAGACGCAGATGTCCGGCGAGACGAGGGAAACGGCCCCTTCCGTGTCTTCGCTTCTATGGATGGAAAACGACGAGTAGCCAATCGGCGGCAAGGTTGATACCTCGACGCCCTCGATACGGGCCAGGGGCGGCGGCTGCAGCGTCAGGTCGCGCACGAATCCCTCGGCGTTCTCACCCTCGACCTCGATGACGACGCCCTCCGTCGAGTTGAGCACCCAGCCGTTGAGGTGGTAGTCATGGGCGAGGCGGTAGACAAAGGGCCGGAAGCCGACCCCTTGGACGACGCCCCGGACGACGATGCGGGTTCTCGTGGCAGTACTTTCTACCATACTTTCTTTCGAAATGGGGCATATACTCCGTTGATAGTATACAGCGACGCGCCACCGGGCGGCAAACCCAGACCAGGCCGCCTCGTGAACGGAGGGCCACCCCAAGGCCAACCGAACCGGACAGTCGACGCGGAGCGACTCGGTACCGGTTAGCAACCGGCCAAATCTCGGGTCTAGGGCGCGGGCGGGGCACGGACCCTGCCGGACTGGAGGTGAATAACGTGGTTCAAGCAGGGAGGTAAACGGTAATGCGCTATATCGAGATGTCGGGCGTCTTCGAAATCGACGACAACACGGACCCTGAGACGTTCCTGCAGAAGTTGGGGGAGTGGGCCGAGGAGCGTGATTGGAGCGCCGAGGTCCGCCTGCGCGAGGTAGACTCGTCGGCCTGGAAGGAAGCCTCGTAAGCAAACCCTACCACCACATGGTCGCAATGCCCCGGGCGTGTCCAAGACTGGTCTCCCGGGGCATCGTGCGTACGCTCCCTATAACCGGGGGAGCGGGCGATGGGCGACCGGGACGTGTCGACCAAGCCGGCGACGGTTGACTATTCTTCTGCCGGCGGCTATCCTGTAGAGCAGATGACCAACGAGCTAGGAGGTACTCAGGCATGGATCTGATTGTTAGGGAGTCGCTTCCCGAGGAACGCCTACCCGGTCGCACCGTGCAGAAGGCCGTCGGCAAGGACGCTGCGTCGAAGAGCGGCAGGATGACAATGGGCTTCGCCCGTTATTCCGCCGAGAGCGGGCGCATGGAGCCCCATCGCCACGCGGAGGAGACCATCTACGTCGTGGGCGCCCACGACGCCTCGGTGCGCTTCGGGCCGGCGCAGGATCAGCTAGGAAAGCCGGTTCCGCTCCACACGGGGACGACGCTGCACTTCGGCGAGCTGGAGTGGCACGTCTTCGAGTACGGCGAGGAAGGCTTCGTGGACGTGATCTTCTTCTACGGCCAGGTAGACAACATCCGCCCGGAGGAGATGGAGCAGGGCGCCCGCTAGAGCTGCCGGCTCGCCAGCGCCATTGCTTGTGCGCCCGGCCTGGTGTGCGTTCGCCGGTGTGGCCTAGGCCGCCCGGCGAACGCGTCGGCGGCAAGATCAGGCGCTGCGCTCGCCAGACCCCTGCCGTAAACTCGGTCGGCTCCCTCGCGGCGCGACTGGCGGCAGCGCCAGCACCAGGTCAAAGTCGTCGTCCCCAGCGATGCGATTATGCCGCTCGAAGCCGCAGCTCAGGCAGCGGTGGACGATGACGTATTCGCCCTTGGGCCGCGTGAATACGCCAACGGGGGCCATCAACCCCAGGCAATTGCTGGCTCTATCCCCGAGAGACTTGCCGTCCATGTGACGGGAGTAGAGGCAGTAAGGGCAGTGGTTGCGCTGCTGCCCCCCGTAGAGCGTAGGACCGACTATGGCTCCGCAGTGTCTACAGCGGAACTCCTTCTCGGGCCGGGACGGTCGCTTGCCTCCCGGCTCGTTTCTTCGATAGGTTCTCGACACCAGAGTGTTCTCCTCATCCGGGCCGGGAGCGGGGAGCGTCCCCACCCCGAGCCACCGTTCTTGTGGTCGCTGAACTCTGGTGTCCGCACAGTTGCTCGTAGCATGCTCTCTTTGTCCTTTCTTTCTTCGTTATTGGCGAAGGCATGGCTTCGCCGGCAATAAAAAACGGGGCCACGCATTT
>JAJZQK010000097.1 GCA_021847625.1 Chloroflexota bacterium | reverse complement strand
TTCGGCGGCGCAGTCTGGCCGTGGGTGGGGCATGGGAGCTCACCGCCGGCTCGTTCTTCTTCTTATTTGGCCAGTTCCTCCAGTTGCAGCATCTCCTGCCGTCCGGCGATGCGGCGGGCTTCTGGCTGAACAGCGGGGGACCGGTGGTTCTATTTGGCGTGCCCATCCTCGTCAGTCGGTTGGCGGCGCGTCCTTTGCGGGGATGGTGCGCCAGCGGCGCCCGGGGGGTCTCGAAGGTGTCTCGGGTCTCCGGGCTGGTGACCATTGTGGCTACCGCCGGGCTCTGCCTATGCGTGGCCGCGATGCTGCTGCGGCCGCCTTCTATGGCCGCGCTGGTGCTCGCGGTGGCGCTGGCGGCCCTGGCTATTGGTTCCTGGCTGCGCGTTGGCCGGTTGTACGTGGTGGTAATGGTCTTTCTGGCCGGCGGGCTGCCCACGTTCTCCTACGGTCTCGGGGGTGAAGCGGCGTTTGCCCTTTTTTGGAGCGGTCTGGGCCTGGTTCTGTTGTCGAGCGGCCTCTGGGGGCTCGCCCGGGCCTTCCTGGCCAAACGGGGGATCGGTCGCTTAGATGGGGCAGACGCTGAGTCACGAGCGGGGGAGGAAGCCATCGAGAGGCTGCGACGAAGTCTGGATAGCATCCAGCTGGTAGCCGATGAGACACGGGCCCGCGACTATCGGCAGGCGCTCGCCCTCGACCGTGTGGTCCACGAGCCCGCCCGGCTGGCGATCATGGCGGTGCTGGATAACTGCAGCACCACGCAGGAGGTCGCCGATTTTCGATACCTGCTAGATTGCACGGGCCTCACGGAGGGCAACCTCAACGCCCACCTCTCGCGGCTGGAGAAATCGGGCTTCCTCAGCACCCACAAGCGCTTTCGTGGCAAGCTCCCCTGCACCACCTACGTCCTCACCCCTGCCGGTAAGGAGGCCTTCGCGGGGTATTGGGAGGCGATGGCCGGGATTGCTCGGCAAGTCCACGGCATTGGCGATCAGACGGAGCCTCTCGAATACGACGCGGGTGGCAGGGTAGATGTCGAGCCGCTTCCTTTTCGGAGGTCAATCGACAGCCCGTATCGCCCCTCCTAGCTGTCGGAGGGGATCAGCACGGTACTCTGCCGCGCGGAGTGCTCTGCCGGCAGTGTGATTGGCGACCATCCCAAACCGAACCCCCGTGAGGTCAACCGAGAGGTTGGCCCCACGGGGGTTCGGATGCTCAGACAGCCCCTAACGCTGCCTGGCTAGTTTGTAGCCCGGGTGAGGGCGCTACTCGACCTCACCGATGCCGGACACTACGTCCGCCATGCTGTTGTACCGCGTGTCGGGCAGTTCCCGCAGGGTGTCCAGCACATCGTTCGAGCAGTTGTTCTGCCGGGCGTGGTCGATTAGATCATTCTTCGAGCACGGGAAGTTGATCCCACTCAAGCATTGCGTAACCCGGGCTGGTGATACTCGTGCCATTTCTTTGCTGCCTCCTGCTCATAATCTTGCGTCTACGAGTGTAGACGACGGAGACTGATGGCAGCAGGTTCTGTGCCAATATGCCCCGGCTCGTTCCGGAGTGCAGGCCCAGCCGTAAGGGAGCTGGGACGGGAGCGGGGGCCTGGCCGCGGCTATGCCGGTTTCGACGCGATTCTGCGCCGTCCTGCCTGCCCGTGACGAATCACCGTGCCCGTATAGTGACGAGTTCCTTTTCGCCCCACACGGTCCGCATCCTGCCTGCAAGTAGTGACCACGGACACGACCCGGACGTGTCCACGGGACGCTGCGCGCCATTCCCCGTCGGCGGTAGACCCGCTCGACCGCGGCAAGGGCGTAGCCGCTATCCGGCTCTGTCGCGCTTGGTGCCTGCCCGGGCACCGCCCCGCGCCTGTGGTGAGGTTGGAAAGGAGGATGTGACGATGAGGATAGTTCAGATTAGCCCCCTGACGGAGCGGGTGCCGCCGCCGGCCTATGGGGGGACGGAAGCGGTGGTGCACGCCCTCACGGAGGGGCTCGTGGTCCGGGGGCACGAGGTGGTGCTGTTCGCCTCGGGGGACTCCCTCACCTCCGCCGAGCTGCGCTCGGTCTACCCTCGTAGCCTGCGCACGGCCCCGGAGGTGGTCGACCCGGTGCCTTACGAGTGGTTGAACGCCGCCGAGGCCCTGGCCGCCGCTAGCGACTTCGACATAATCCACAACCACGCCGGGGAGCTCCCCATGGCGCTGAGCCGGCTGACCCGGACGCCGATGCTCAGCACGCTCCACGGCCTGATGCCACCCGGCGCCAGGGTCGTCTGGGACTACTACCAGGGTTTCTATAACACCATCAGCCGCGCTTTCCTGCGGACAATGCCGCTGGAGATAGCCCGGAGGAACTACGTCGGCGTCGTCTACAACGGCATCGACGTCGCCGCTTTCCCCTTTCGGGAGCGGAAAGAGGACTATCTACTCTTCCTCAGCCGCCTGGCCCCGGAGAAGGGGGCTCACCTAGCTATCGAGGTTGCTCGTAGACTGCGCCAACCGCTGATCCTCGCCGGCAAGGTCGACCGCGTGGACGTGGACTACTTCCGCACCATGATCGAACCGTTGCTCGGCGACCACCTGATCCGCTACGTCGGCGAGGTTACGCGCGAGCAGGCCAAAGCGTTGTACGTCGGGGCGAGAGCCCTGCTCCTACCCATTGAGTGGGAGGAACCCTTTGGCCTGGTCATGCCCGAGGCGATGGCGACCGGCACACCGGTGATCGCCTTTCGGCGGGGCGCCGCTCCCGAGTTGATCGTCGACGGCGAGACCGGCTTCCTGGTCGAGGACGGCGACGTCGACGGGATGGCCGCCGCCGTCGACAGAGTGGGGGCCCTTGACCCGCGACATATCCGCCGGCATGTCGAGGAGCACTTCAGCGTCGACCGGATGGTGGACGGCTACCTCCGATTGTACGAGCGGGTGCTCTTCCAGGCTAGGCGGCGAGCGGCGAGCATCTACGTCGGCGAGCGGACGGGGCGCGGGCAGGAGCCGCTCCCGCGACGAAGGCCCGAGGGCGGTCTGGGCAAGGCGGGGTAGTTTGCCTCGCCCTCGGCTGGGCCACCACGCGTGCCGTTTGGGTAAAGAAAACGGCCGGATGCTCTGGAACTATGGCCAAAGCACCACGGCCGTGGGAGCGGGTCGACCGGGCCGCGTGATCAAACACGACGGCGGGCCTTCTAATGCAGGCCCCGTGCCACTCTCGCACTCGGCTCGCCTCGAAGGCGACCATTTCCTCTTCTGTTTACCTAACTTACCGTTGACTGTTGGGTCGGCTTTCTTTACAATAGCCTGGGCTACGCCGATAGGGCTCCCCATATAGGGTGTCTGGGGATGCCGTCGGGAAGCGTCGCGGCAACGGCGGGCAAGGTGACCGCCATGCCTGACGGCAGGGTTGTTCCCGCAGCCTAATCCACAATACAATAGGGGGCAAAGTACAGTGGCAAGCGTCGCATTGGACAACCTGCACGATTTGGCCTGGCTGTTGGCTCGTGAATGGGACACGTTGCGTGGTGATGAACCCGACAACGTGGTCGCGGCCACCGGCATGTATTGTCCCTCGTGCGGGGACGTCCGGCGCATGCACATCACACTGATCTATTCTCCCCTCGAGTACCTCGACCCCCGCAAGGATATCCCCAAGCAGCTGGCGCCGTCCCTCTTCCATTTCCAGTGCGAGGAATGCTACGAAGAGTTCACCTGCGTGGTCTACGAGGCGCACGCGGGGCCCGATGGTGTTTCCCTCCTCGTCATCCCGCGCCAGCAGAAGGGAATCATCACCCCCCATACCCCCGACGACGTGGCGTTCTACCTCGACCAGGCCCAGAAGGCGCAGGTGGCAGGCGCCGGCAGTGCCGCCACTGCCATGGCCAGGGCCGCCCTCGAGTGTGTGCTGTTCCAGCAAGGCTATCGGGATGGCACGCTGGGGCAGAAGCTAGGCAGACTCAATGAAGAGGTCCTGGCGGGCGCCGGCCCGCGCTGGGCGCGCGACCTGGAGGGCGATGTGCTGACTGTCATCGGCGAAATGGGCGCCGGCAGCAGCTTCCCGGCCGACGGCGACGTGGAGACGCGGGCCCTGCTCGACGGCGAACTGCTCACCCTTCTACCCGACATATTTGCGTTATTGCTCTTCCTGGTGTATGAAGTACCGTACGAGATGAACACCAGGCTATCGGCGTTGCGGGCGAGGGCTCACGTGCAGGGGCGCAACATCAGCGTCATCCACGACGGCGTCGCCTAGGCTGGAGTGCCGGCCTGTCGGGCACGCGTAGTCCGGGCAACGGGCGGCTGTCGATGCCGGGGAGAGCAAGCAGGGAGGAAGGGTTAGATGGACCAGGTCTTAGTCGCGAGGGCGGAGGTCCTCGGCGCGGAATACGAGCGGGAGTACCGGGGCTGCGGCCAGTGCGTGTTGGCGGCCCTGCAGGATGGCCTCGAGATACCGAACAAGGACGTCTTCAGGGCTGCGTCGGCCTTTGCCGGGGGCGTGGGCCTGACGGGCGATGGCTGTTGCGGGGCCTACCTGGGGGCCATCATGGTGCTCAGTACCCTGCGCGGCCGGGACAGGTCCGACTTCAAGGACCCCGCGGGCAACCGCAGGGAAGCGGCCCGCCTGGCCAGGCGGCTGCGAGAACGCTTCATCGCCGAGTACGGCTCGGTCACCTGCCGGGACATCCAGACCAAGACCTTCGGCCGGCCTTATTACATCTTCGACCCCGACGACATGGCCAAGTTCGACGCCGCCGGCGGGCACACCGAGAAGTGTCCGATGGTGGTAGGACGGGCCGCCGGCTGGGCGGCGTCGATCATTCTCGAAGAGGGATTGCTGGACAGGTAGCCCTCATGGCGGAAGCGGAGGGGGCGGACCGGGCGGCGAACTGGTGGGTCTACATTCTGGCCTGCGCCGACGGGACCTATTACACCGGTAGCACGAACGACCTGGCCCGCCGTCTCGACCGACACAACGCAGGCGAGGGCGCCCGCTACACGCGGTCACGCCGGCCGGTGCGGCTGCTGGCTGCTGCTGTCTGCCCCGACCGCTCGGCCGCGCAGCGGATGGAGGCGAAGGTGAAGAGGCTGCCGCGGGCGGGCAAGCGGCACTTCGTCGAGCAGCACAGAGTCGACGCAGTGCCGCGGCCGTGACGTTCCCATTTTGTAGACGACCCTCACCCTTCCCCTATCCCCAAAGCGGCGAGGAAATGCGCGCCCTTGCATATGGGGCAGCCGTCCGAGCGCTAGGCGAATAGGCTGAACCCGGTCACGTCGACGAAGGCACGAGCGGTCATTGCCACGCCCAGCGCCGTCACGACGAGGGCACTGGCGATGCTCGCGTAGCGAGTGAACTTTCCCTCCCCATCGCCTAGGAACCTTTTGGCGAAGTCGGCGGCCTTGACGAGCACGATGCCGATGGCGATGAGGACCATCGCCAGGCCTAGGCTGAATATGATCACGAGCGAGACGCCCCCCAGGACGTTGCCGACCGCGACGGCGGCCAGCAGGAGGGCGAGGGCGGCCGGGCAGGGGACCATCCCGCCGGAAATGCCCAAGGTGACGAGGCCGCCGAGGCTGGGACGCTGTCCCGCCGGTAGGGTGTGGCTGTGGCCATGGTGATCCGCTGCTTCACGCTCATGGCTATGGCTATGAGCGTGCGGGTGGTCAGGGCCGGGCGCATGGTCGTGGTGCGCGGAGGCGTGCTCGTGCTCGCCATGGGAGTGCCCGTGGTCCGAGCGGGGCACCAGGAGGCGGCCGCGGACCATCCAGAGGCCCACGGCGACGACGAGCAACCCCGAGACCGCCTCCAGCACCTCGTGGACGGTCTCCGGAACTAGGTAGGCGGAGGCCACGGCCGTGAGTAAGCCCAATACGATGATGCTAAAGGTATGGGTGAAGGTGACGATCCCGCCCAGGACGACGGCGTCCCTCACTGTCCCCTTGGACCCGACCAGGTAGGCCGCCACGACTGTCTTGCCGTGGCCCGGTTCCAGAGCGTGCAGGGCCCCGAGAACAAAGGCCGATACCGCGAAGAGAATACCGCTCACGCCGTGCCCTCCTTATGAGATGAATCGGTCCAGGGCCTCCTTCAGCCTCTCCCACTCCTCATCCGCCGCGCCCGTCGTCGCCGCCCCCCGCAAACACGACTCCACGTGGTCCGAGAGGACCACCCTCGACGCCTGCTCCACGGCCGAGCGGATGGCGGCGAGCTGGATGAGTACGTCCGGGCAGGCCCGGCCCTCTTCCACCATGCCCTTGACGGCCCGGACGTGGCCCTCTATGCGCGAGAGCCGGTTGATCACCTCCCGCGTATGCTGGTGGCCGTGGCTACCCGTCTCGCCCACTGCTCGCCTCCTGCTCCCTATCCTGGAGCCTGCATAGGCCCCTACCGTTATCGTATCCCCCCAGGGGGGATATGGCAAGTCCGGTGCCAAGGATCGCCTCCGGTGGGCAAATTACCCACCGACCGATACGGCGGTGGCGCCGGGGGGCGGCGCAGGGGATGGGAAGCCGGCAACTTGACGGGCCGCGGGCCAGACCGTAGAATTTGCTTGATCGCCCGCAGGTCGGCCGCCGAGGGCCGCCGGCTGCGGGGGCCGGGATCAATCAATAGTTTGTGAGAGTGCTTATGGCTGGAATCTTCGAACCGAAATTGCTGGCGACGACGCTCGGCAGCCTGCCACACCGGGACGTCGTGCGGGCGACGGCATTGGTCCTGGGCTACACACCCGAGATCCCGGCCTGGGTGCAGTTCCCGAAGCTCGGCGAGAGCATGATGAAGCAGTTCAACGATGGGCTGCCCGGTCTTACCCTCGGCGAGAACGGGATGGTCTACGTGAATACCCAGGAGGCCGCCTTCGAGGAGAGCCTTGCCGATTTCTACACGTTGTATCTCAGCGCCACGGAGGACCTCGACGAGGAGGCGCTTGAGGCGTTCGCCATTTCCCCCGACCAGGCCGTCGGCTTCTACGAGCTGCTGCGCCAGTTGCCCGCCCACGAGACGCGGCCGGTGGCGATCAAAGGCCAGGTGACGGGACCGTTCACGCTCGGCACCAACCTCACCGACCAAGACTTCCGGGCCGTTTACTACGACGAGCGGCTGCGCGACGTCGTCGTCAAACTGGTCGGCCTCAAGGCGCTCTGGCAGGTGCATAGGTTGCGCGACGTCTGCCCGCGGGTGATCGTCTTTCTGGACGAGCCAGGGCTCGTCGCCTTCGGCAGCGCGCTCTACATCTCGGTCTCCCGCGAAGACATCATCAAGGACGTCAACGAAGTCGCCGCCGCCGTGCACGAGGACGGGGCGCTGGTGGGCGTGCACTGCGAGGAGAACACGGATTGGTCGCTGCTGATGCAGTGCGATCTGGATATCCTCGACTTCGACGCCTACGGCCACCTGCACAACCTGCTGTTGTATCCCCGGGAACTGCAACGTTTCCTCGCCCGGGGAGGTTCGCTCGGCTGGGGGCTCGTGCCTACCCTGGATAGGGAGGCGGCGGCCAAGGCCACCGTGGAGGACCTCGTCGACCGCTTCGAGAAAGGCCTCGACGAACTGAGCGACAAGGGCATCGACCGCGACCTGTTGATCAGGCGAGCGCTGTTGACGCCCAGCTGCGGGGCAGGCGGCCTGCCGGAGGACCTCGCCGAACGCGTGCTGGTCACGCTGCATAACCTCTCTGCCGTGCTGCGCACCAAGTACGGTTTCGGCGACTAGACGGCCCGACCTTGATCTGCTGCACGGATGGCCGGTGGAGACGTTGGCTGCTGTCTCAGCCGAGAAGTGGTGGCTGATTGGTAATGAGTCTGGATCTGTCATTCCCGCGCAGGCGGGAATCCATCCGGTTTGTTGCCAATCTATGAAGTGGATCCCCGCGAAAGCGGGGATGACTAGAGCCGTGGGAATTGAGGAGCGCAGGCAAGGCGCTTATGATCTCCAGGCGCAGCGAGCATACTGGCAGCAGCTGCTGTGTCGGTCTATTCACGGAAGGCACTCCCCGTGTATTGCCGGCTCCTCAATGACCATTGTCGCCGAGCGGCGTTAACCTTGGTGGATACGGAGACCTGCACGTCGCTCTTTCAGATATGCTGGAACGCGTGGGAGGTAGGGAATGGCGGACAAAGGCACGTTGACATCGGCGCTGCGGGAACTACTATCCACCCAATTGGCCACTTCCGGCCTGCCCTTCGACGACTACCTCGCCGCCCATAGCCATCTACCCTGCTGGGCGAATGGTGCCGGTTGGCGGACCACGACGTGCGCTGGATCGTGAAGGAGAATCTGAAGAAGGATTGCCTGCGCGGAACCAGTTCCAAAGAAACGGCGAGATTGCGGGGGTTGGTTGGTGCCGAGCCGGGCTAGATGCGGGTTGCCAACCGTTACCACGGTGGTCGCCGGTGTGGTAGATTATCTATGAGGCAGTATTCTTCAGGAGGGAAGCGATGGATGCGGTAAAGCTGGCGACCACCGGTCTGCGGGTGGCCTACGAGTCCCTGGAGCAGGTGATGGGCGACGTCACGCCCGAGCAGGCGTTCTGGATGCCCCCCGGTGTGGCGAACCCGATCGGTGCGCTATACCTACACACCCTCTACGACACCGACGCGGTCATCCAACGGATGTTCCAGAGCAAGCCGCCCCTCTGGGAGACGGGCGGATGGGCGCAGAAGATCGGCACCGACGTGGATATGGACCTCACCGCCGAGTGGGCCCGCTCCGTGCGCTTCGACCTCGACGCCGCGCGCGAGTACGCCAAGGCGGTCTACGTGGCGGCCGATTATTACGTCTGCTCGCTTGGCGAGAAGGATTTCGACGTGATCATCCCCAGCGGCACGAGCGACCAGACGACGCTCGGTCACCTGCTGCAGTCGTACATTATCTGGCACATCGACGTCCACTGTGGCGAGATATCGGCGCTCAAGGGGATCCAGGGCCTGAAGGGTTACCCGTTCTAATCTGGGGGTCTAAATAGTCCGACGTAGTTGTTGCTGCCCGGGTGCTCGCTACCGGGAGGGCCAACGAAGCCTCTGCCGGCATCC
>JAJZQK010000096.1 GCA_021847625.1 Chloroflexota bacterium | reverse complement strand
GAGCTTACCGCACGTGTTGTTCCACCCAAGGTTCGCAGCTCCGACATAAACAGCATCGTGATGTCGGACAAGGTCGTCGAGGCTTCCACGAAGTACGGGGATACCGGCCTGGATCGGCAATACAACGTCCGCTTGGCCGTCTCTCGGCTTGACGGCACGATGATCGCCCCCGGGGAGACCTTCTCGTTCAACACCGCCTTGGGTCCGACCAGTCTCGCGGATGGCTACAAGATGGCCTGGGGGATCATCAGCACGGGCACGGGCCACGAGACGGTGCCATCAGAGGCCGGCGGCATCTGCCAAGTCTCGACGACGCTATTCCACGCTGCGTTCTGGGCAGGCTACCGGATTGACCAACGGACGGAGCACATTTACTGGATTCCCAGATACGGACAGCCGCCGCTGGGCATGACCGGCCTCGACAGTACGGTCGACGGTTCGGGGAGCCCCGACACGCTGGACTTCAAGTTCACCAACAATTCGCCCAGCTGGGTTGCCATCGAGGGACGGGTCGATGGGATGAACATGTACTTCGCGCTGTACGGGGTCAAGCCCACGTGGACCGTCGAGGTTCAGAAACCCGTGATCACCGACCTGGTGAAGGCTGATCCGGCTATCGTACGGACGCCTGATTCGACGCTCAAGCCGGGCCAGGAAGTGTGGGTTGAGCTGGCCCAGGACGGCTTCAAGTCCGCCATTACCCGCATTGTGCGTGACGGCAACCGAGTGCTGGAAGAGTATACCGTGAAGAGCGACTACCGCCCGGCGAAGAATGAGGTGCATTTCGGGCCGACGCCTTCACCGACGCCGAGTCCAACGCCGTCAGCCACGCCGAGTGCGACACCGGGTCCGCAGCAGCAACCCGGGGACCAGCCGGCGTCAACACCGTCTGCTACCCCTTCGCCAGCGCCTACCGGCGAGCCCGCCGGCACTCACTAGCCGTAGTCGCGCCTGCCAACCGTCGTTACGTCGCGTGAGATCCCTGTGCAAGCAGATTGGCCGAGGGGCGGCTACGATGGCCATCCGAGGTTAATGAGCGATAGCTAATCAAGTTGGCGACTGATTCTTCGTATTCCCGCCTTGACGGGCCTAGGAATAGCACGCTATAATTTTGGCAGAATCGAAACCGCTCTGGCGCGAGGTATCTGCCATGCGCGTTTTGTTGATAGGCGAATACGGTAGCGGTGGCACTGGGGATTCAATGCCCTAGTGCCTTTTTTGTCGAATCCCTGAACAACCGACTGTAGTCTTTTTGGGAGGGACTGATGAACTCAAGTCTGATCGGCAAGATCGAGAAGGCGAAGCGCTACGCCCAGGAAACCGACCGCGTTACTTTTCAGAATTTCGAGGTGGCGTTCCGGGGGACCCACGGCGTGCACCACGTTACGTTCGATCACGGCCGATGGCATTGCACCTGCCAATTCTTCGCCCTCTACGACGTGTGTAGCCACACGATGGCAATGCAGCGAATCCTTGGCACCATGGCACCCTACGAAGACTCGGAGGATGCCATGGTTAGTAGTTCAAGCGAACGGGGCCAAGTTCAGCAGACCTAGTGGTTGTACTGATATAGGTTGTACGTGTCCATGATCTTGATCAGCTTGGAAGCGTACGCCGGGTCGGTGGCATAGCCAGCCTTCTGGATGAGCTTGGCGAACTGCTGCGGGTCGTCAGTGTGCTTCATTGCCTCGGCATAGCGTGGAGTCGAGCTGAGGTAAAGACCGTGGTCGGTGAACGAGTCGGTTATGCTCTTGTAGGCTTTGAAAGCCGCGGTGACCTGCACGTCACGTCCGTTCAGGTGCTCCCAGGTCGGCGCGTTATATACACCGGCTGAGCCGGCCGTACCTGAATTGGCCTTGATTCCGAAGTAGTTGTTCGCGTCACTGGCCAGCTTGCTCTTCCCAAGGTTGGACTCCAGCATAGCCTGGGCGATGGTGACGGAGGCAGGCACGCCCGTCTGCTGTTGCGAAGCCTTGGCGGCGTCCGCGACCCCGGCGATGAATCGCTCTTGCTCGCTGGCGGGCGTTGCCGCCGTGGCAGGCCTGTCGGAACGAGTGCTCAGGTCGGCTCCGGCAGGCGCGTTGTTCGCCGGAGCAGGTTGCTGGGCCGCCGAGGCCGTCGAGTTGTCCTGAGCGGGCGGCGCCGAATTAGCCTCGGGCTGGGTGGGAGCTGGCGCCGGGCTGGCCGTGGTTTGAGTGGGAGCGGGTGTCGCGGGCTGGGTGGCTGTCGGATCCGCCGCGGGGACGGTCTGGGTGATGGCCGGGTTGGTGGCCGGGGTACCAGTCATACTGGCTTGCTGCACGGGAAGCACCCCGTGCGCTGTCGCCGTGAGCGTGAGCGCCAGTGCGATGGTGGTTATGCCATAGCTCACGGCGCTCTTCGGCACGTCCGGTACTCTTGGTGTTTCGCGCAACCATGTTGGCACTGTTGGTTTTGGTACTGTTGGTACTCTGTTCTGTACTGTGTTCTCGATCCACCGACGTATTGACTTTATTCTTCCTTCTTCCCCCAAAACTGCCTCCACCTGCCTGAGTATTTGATCTGAGTATTAGCGCTCACATGTCCAATTGCCGAGATGTTGCGCCATTATACCGTGCCAGGTGCGGGATGTGTCAAGCCATATAGTCCTGTTTTGGGGCCTCCTATTGCAGCCATCGACGCCGAATCTGACACCCTTATTGGTGCGTTGAACGCTTCCGATTCACAGCAATGCCGGGTCATCCCATACACCCCCGGCTGGGTCGTGCTCGCCTTGCCGTGGTGAGGGTCCTCCTACGCGATGTGCTTTGTTCTCGCTACGGATGCATCCGTGCCGCGATTTGCGTTGACAGGGCGTGGTGCTGACGATAAGATGTAACCAGTTATGGGCGAGTACTATCCCGTGCTGCTAGACCTCCGCGACAAGTTGGCCGTCGTCATCGGCGGCGGTGAAGTGGCCGAGCGGAAGATTACCTCGCTCCTCGGATCCGCCGCGCACGTCAAGGTTATCGCGCCAGTGGTCAGCGCCGGCATCGACAGATTGTCCTCTGCCGGTAGTCTGAGCGTCAGCAGGCGAAGGTATGCGCGGGGCGATCTGGAGGGCGCCTTCTTGGCCATTGCCGCCACTGGCGACGAGGAGATCAATCGTGAAGTCTGGGAGGAAGCGCATGATCGTGGAGTGCTCGTCAACGTCGTCGATGCCCCCCAGCAGTGCAATTTCACCCTGCCGGCGACCGTCAAACGCGGTCCTCTGCTGCTGACGGTCTCCACGGGGGGAGCCAGCCCTGCGCTGTCCCGGGCGGTGCGTGAGCGTTTGGAAGAAGAGTTCGGTCCAGAGTACGGCACGTTTGCGACGTGGCTAGGGGAAGCGCGCGAGCAAGTGAAATCCAGGTATCCCGGCCGTCGGGAGCGCGAACAGATCTGGCACCGGATCGTGGAGTCGGACGTTCTGGACATGCTGCGACGCGGGGACGTGGTCGGCGCTCGTGCCAGGTTCAACGATATCGTCGCGAGAGGCGGGGGCGGTTGATCGGTCGCGCGGAGATTCGGATTTCGTCGCAGTTATCGGAGACAGGTTAGGGTGCATATTGTTGTTCTGGGACTCAACCACAAAACGGCGCCCGTCGAGGTGCGAGAGCGCATCGCGTTCTCTGCCTGCCAGGTGAGGGGCGCGCTCGCCGAGGCGCTCGAGCATGTCGGCGAGGCAGTGATCCTGTCGACCTGCAACAGGACAGAAATCTATACCACCGGCAATGATGGCGATGAGGCGGTCGCGAAGATTATGCGTTTCCTCGCTTCCTACCATGCCATGCCGGAGGAAGTCTTTGCCGCTCATATCTACCGTAAGCTCGACCGTGAGGCAGTAGAGCACCTCTTCACGGTGGCCTGCGGTGGAGATTCGATGATTGTCGGCGAGCCGCAGATATTGGGGCAAGTCCGCAATGCCTACGAGCTGGCGGTGGCGTGCGAAACGGCCGGGCCGGTGCTGTCCACCCTCTTCCGCCAGGCAATCGTGGTCGGCAAGAGGGCGCGCACGGAGACGGGCATCAGCCGTAACGCGGCTTCGGTGAGCTTCGCCGCGGTGGAGTTGGCGCGCAAGATATTCGGCGGAACGAACCCGGACCAGGTGCTTATCATAGGTGCAGGCGAGATGGGAGAGCTCACGGCCAAGACGCTCGTCGACTGCGGCGCCCGGGCCGTGATCGTGGCCAATCGCACGCGGAGAAGGGCCGAGGAGATTGCCGCTCGGTTTGGCGGGCGCGTGCTGGACTTCGCTCATCTCGACGAGGGCCTGCGGCTGGCGGATGTCGTCATCTCGTCGACCGGCGCACCCCACTACATCCTCCGGCCGGGCCAGGTTCGCCAAGCGATGGCTCAGCGCGAGGGGAGGCCACTCTTCTTCATCGACATCGCCGTGCCCCGCGACATAGACCCCGACGTGGGCAAGATCGACGGCGTGTTTCTGTACGACGTCGACGACCTGAATGCCGTGGTGGAGGCGAACCTTCGGGAGCGGGCTCAAGAGATGGCCAAAGTCGAGGCGATCATTGCCGATGAGACGGACAAGTTCGGCGCGTGGCTCGCTTCCCTGGATGCGGTGCCCACGATCAGCGCTCTGCGCGCCTACGCCGAGCAGATTCGCCAGGCCGAGGTGGCCCGGGCGGCGGGGCGGCTGCGACACCTAAGTCCCCAGGACTGGGATGTGCTGAACGCCATGACCACGTCGATCATCAACAAGCTGCTGCACCAGCCCATACAGCACCTGAAGGCGTCCACGGCGGAGCCGGGCAACGGGCATGTGGAAATCGTGCAGGACCTCTTCGGGCTGGCGGAGAAGCGGTAGAATGTCCGAGATGGTCATCGTCGGCACCAGAGGTAGTCCCCTCGCGCTCTGGCAGGCAAACTGGGTAAAGGGCAAGCTGGAACGGCTGCACCCCGGTCTGATCGTGAATCTGAAGACCATCAAGACGCAGGGCGACCAGTTGCTGCAGGCGCCGTTCTCCGAAATTGGCGGCAAGGGCCTCTTCGTGAATGAGATCGAGCTGGCCCTACGGAACGGCGACGTCGACATTGCCGTTCATTCGCTCAAGGATCTGCCGACGGAGCAACCTGAAGGGCTGACCATCACGGCCGTTCCTCCCCGTGCCGACCCACGCGATGCCTTCGTCAGCCGCCGCCAACTGCGCCTTGTTGACCTGCCCACCGGCGCCCGCGTCGGCACGAGCAGCCCCCGGCGGGCAGCGCAGCTCCTCGCCTTCCGTGGCGACCTCCAGATCGTCAGCGTGCGGGGCAACGTCGAAACCCGACTTCGCAAGGGCATGACCGACCTGGACGGGGTGGTGTTGGCGCTGGCCGGCCTGCGCCGACTCAACCTGGCGGACCTGATCACGGAGATCATCCCGCCGGAGGTCTGCGTGCCTGCCGTTGGGCAGGGGGCGCTCGCCGTCGAGGCTCGTGAGGACGACCGCCGTATCGCCGGGCTCTTGGGAGGGCTGGACGACCCCGAGGCGCGGATGGCCGTGATGGCGGAAAGAGCGTTCTTATCCCGTTTGGGCGGAGGTTGCCAGGTGCCCATAGGCGCCAACGGCCGCATTGCCGCCGGCACGTTCAGGCTTATCGGGGTTGTCGCCGATCCTTCGGGTCGGCCGTGCCTCCGCGAAGAGGTCCATGGGGCCGCTGGCGGCGCGGTCGAACTGGCTATTGGCCTGGCGGAGCGACTGCTTGCCAAGGGTGCGGGAGAACTGCTGGGCCTCCCCGGCTGACCTTGGACGCGACCCCGTGTTCCCGGGCTGAGGCTCGACATCGACCGCAGATGTGTTTGTCCCATTGGTGCGGGATAAGGACGTGGCGGCCGTCTCTGGACGCCACTACCACAGGAATAGGACCTGAACCCAGGCAATTGGTATCAGGCCCGCGTGGACTCTCCGATGCTGTGCACCTTCAGGAGGTTCGTCCGCCCTCCCACCCCAATTGGTAGGCCCGCCGTTATGACGACCTGATCGGCCGTACCAGCGTAGCCGCATTCGGCCAGCGTGCTCTCAGCGACAGTCAGCAGGTCGTCCACGCTGTCGTACTTGGGGACAAGGAAAGGGGTTACACCCCACGTCAAGGCCAACTGCCTTAGCGTGGGCTCTTTCGGGGTGAGGGCCACGATCGGCTCCTCGGGCCGGTGCCGGGCAATCATGCGGGCGGTATAACCGGAGGCCGTCATCGTCACGATGGCCTTGGTCTTCAACTCATGGGCGATCTCCACCGTGGCCTGGCCGATGGAGTCGGTGACGCTCGCGGAGACTAGGCCCGACAAGTGCCGCAGCCAGTCGCCGTGGGGAAGAGCCTCCTCGGCCTTTATGGCGATCCGACTCATCATCTTGACGGTGACGACTGGGTACTGGCCAACGGCGGTTTCGCCGCTCAACATCACGGCGTCGGTACCGTCGAAGATCGCGTTGGCGACGTCGCTTGCCTCGGCCCGCGTCGGGCGCGGGTTCTCGATCATCGAGTTCAGCATCTGGGTGGCTGTGATTACCGGTTTGCCGCTCGCGTTGCACTTGCGAATGACCATCTTCTGCACTATCGGCACATCCTCGGCCGGTATCTCGACCCCAAGGTCCCCTCGTGCCACCATGATGCCGTCGGCCGCGTCGAGGATTTCGTCGAATCTGGAGACCGCTTCGTGCTTCTCGATCTTGGCGATGACGGGCGTGCTGCGGCCAAGCGCCGTGAGGCGCTGTTTGAGATCGAGAACATCTGCCCCCGCGCGGACAAAACTCATGGCTACGAAGTCCACATCCTGCTGGGCGCCGAAGGCCAGGTCCTCGGTATCCTTCTTCGTGATCGTCGGGATGCTCAGGGTGACACCCGGCACGTTGATCCCCTTACGTGAGCGCAGCTGCCCGCCGATGACGACCTGGCACACCACGTCCGTGTCGGTCGTATCCACCACTGAGAGCTCGATCTGTCCGTCGTCTACCAGAATTGTGTTGCCGGGCCCCACCTCCAGCGCCAGGTCGACGCCCTCTATCTGGACCTCCTGGGACGAGCCGACGACCGGTCGGGACGTCAGCACGAAGCGCGAACCCGCCTGTAGGTCGATGCCGTCGCCCTCGATCTTGCCGATGCGGAGGCGCGGCCCTTGGAGGTCCTGGAGAATCGCCAGGTTGACGTGCTCTTCGGCGGCAATGCGCCGGAGTCGCTCAATGTAGCCTCTATGTGTGGCGTGGTCGCCGTGCGAGAAGTTCAACCTCGCCACGTTCATTCCCGCGCGCAGAATCTGCCGCAGAACGCCCTC
This sequence comes from Chloroflexota bacterium, assembly GCA_021847625.1. The sequence goes on along the minus strand of JAJZQK010000096.1, from coordinate 1,771 downwards.
GTCCTCGCTCGCTGGCCCTATGGTACATACGATTTTGGTCCGACGCATCTCACGCTCCTAACGCTTGCCCGATCCGACTAGGTTTCGCTTGTTTGCTGAAGAGATCCTCCCTGGGATTCGCGGGCACTACCACGCTGAGAGCGGCAGGTTGCACGCGAAATCTCATGGGTGTCGAGCCGATCGCGTCGCCGTCGACCTGCACCAGGAGGGTATGTTCAGACTCGACCACGTATTCCGTTCCCTGTAGGTAGGTTACTCCCGCGTTCCGCAAGTGGCGGCCTAGCACCAGCATGATTACATGCCACACCGCCTGCAGAGGGCCCGTTCCCGTGAAGACCACGACGTCCAAGAGCCCGTCGTCCATGCGGGCCATCGGCGCGATTCGCACTGAGATCGGCCCCCCGTACGTGCGGCTGTTGCCGACGACGACCATAAGCGCGCGGAACACCCTGTCTCCGTGCGCCGTCTTGATGGTCAGGCGCGTCCCGGAAAGACCCAAGCCCACGCCTATCCCCTTCACGATGTATGCCAGGACCCCGAGTCGTCGCTTCTCAGTGGGCCTCGTGATGCTGGCGACGGCCGCGTCGTAGCCGATGCCCGCCATCAGCAGGAAGAAGCGGTCACCCGCTTGGCCAACATCCACGCGTCGGAGCCAACCCTCGTGCAGAACGTCGACCGCGCCTTTGAGGTCCATCGGAATGCCGGTCTGATGCGCCCAAACGTTCCCCGTCCCGAGGGGCAGAACCCCGAGGGCCGCCTGCTCGCCGACGAGGGCCTGGAGCACCTCGTTGACGGTGCCGTCGCCGCCGGCCGCGATTACGACGTCGCAGCCCCGCGAGACTGCCGCGTGGGCGAGAGACGTGGCCGCACCCCTGGCATCGCTGGCCTCCACGTCGATTTCCCAGCCGGCGTCCCGCAGCGGCTCCAACAACTCCTCGAGCCGCTCCCTTGTGACACCGCGGCCGGCGACCTGGTTGAATACGACACACGCACTAACCACCGCCAACCTCAGGAGAGAGTATAGAGGATTACCACCGACGCAACGAGCCAGAGGAGGGCGTCGAGCAGCAGCGGAACGTCGGTAAGCAGGGCCTCCTCCGGGCTCCCGCCCCCGTTCTTCACGTGCACGAGGTAGAGATAACGAAAGATGCCATACAGAACAAAAGGAACGGTGAGCATCATCGCGTGATTCTCGGGCAGATTGGGCGCCGAGAAGGTGTACAGCGAGTAGGCCATCACTAGCGTAGAGGTGACGACCGACGTCATGTGGCCAAGCAGCTCGGCCGTGTACTCCTGTAGAATCGGACGATGGGCGTTGGCCTGGCTCTCGAGGAGCAACAGTTCATGGCGTCGCTTGTTGATCCCGATGAACAGCGCGCCCAAAACTGTGCAGACGTACAGCCAGGGTGAGATCGGCACCGCAACCGCCGCCGCCCCTGCCACCGCTCTAATCACAAACCCGGCCGACAAGCCGAAGACGTCGAGAATGACGATGTGCTTGAAATAGTATGTGTAGGCCGCAGTCACAGCGACATAGCTAGCCGCCAGAATGCCGAAGGGAACGTTGATCAAAAAAGAGAGAGGCAAGGCTGTGGCGATCAGGACGGCGGAGGCGATTGCTGCCAGGCGAGGCGGCACCCAGCCGGAGGCTATGGGGCGGTAGCGTTTGCGGGGGTGGTTACGGTCGTTGGCGATATCCGCCAGATCGTTCAGCAGGTAGATGCCACTTGAGAGCGCGCAGAAGAGAATGAAACCCGCCGAGGCGATGAGC
>JAJZQK010000095.1 GCA_021847625.1 Chloroflexota bacterium | reverse complement strand
TCGTTGGCGGTATTCCTCGCCTACGTGCTGCTGCTCTAGGCGAGACAGTGTTCCCTCGCCCTTTCAGGGAGAGGGTCGTCCTTCTGGTCATCCAATGGGCGAACAGACGATCGCTAGGTCTCCACTACGCTTGATCGGCGAGCGACGGGCGGCCGTCCTCGCCACGACCCTCCTCCATGGCAAGGAAGTTGCCTACCGCCGACCAGAAGGCTTCCGGCTCCTCGAGGAAAGGATAATGGCCGCTGTGCTCGAAGTAGACCGCCCGCGCGTTCTTTATTCCCGCCGCCAGCTCGGCCGAAGCCGTGGGCGGGAACTGGGGGTCGTGGCAGCCGCAGAGGATGAGCGTCGGCGCCGTGATCTCGCCCAGGCGGGGCGCGTAGTTCAGCCGCTGGGCGATGCGGTGCCAGTCGGTGCGGCCCTCGCGGGGACGCAGCCAGTCTTTCAGGGTGACCTGCCGCGGCCGGGCCAGGCTCCGGTCGCAGAACGAATAGCGCTCGATGAGGTTCAGCATCAGCTTCTGCGGCCCCAGACGGGGCCAGACAATGTGCAATATGCCGCGGTTTGCCAAGGTGCAGGCGGTGGACGACCTGTCCCTGGCGGTGCCGAAGGGCATCGTGTTCGGATTTCTGGGGCCGAACGGCTCGGGCAAGACGACGACGATACGTCTACTGCTGGGGCTGCTGGAGCCGAGCGGCGGCCACGCGCGCGTACTGGGGTTCGACACCATCGCCGAGGGCGACAAGGTGCGGGAGCTCTGCGGCGCCCTCCTGGAGCACCCGAGCCTCTACGAGCGGCTCAGCGCGGAGGACAACCTCGACTTCTTCGGGCGGGTCTGGCATACTGGGGCTGTGGGAGCGGCGCCGCGACCAGGTTGGCACCTGGAGCCGGGGTATGAAGCAGAAGCTGGCCGTGGCCAGGACGATGTTCCACCGGCCGCCGCTGATCTTCCTGGACGAGCCGACGGCCGGGCTGGACCCGGTGGCCTCGGCGGCCCTGCGCGTGGACATCCGCACGCTGGCAGAGCGGGAGGGTACGACGGTCTTCCTGACGACGCACAACCTGGCCGAGGCCGAGAAGCTCTGTGCACGGGTAGCCGTCATCCGCCAGGGGAAGCTGGTCGCCGAGGGCCATCCCGACGAGCTACGCGCCCGGACAGGCGGGCCGCAAGTGGAGATCATCGGCCGGGGCTTCACGGAGGAGGCGCTGGCGGCGCTGCGGTCATGGCCGGAGGTGGCCGATGTGAAGCGGAAGAACGGCCATCTGGTGATTGACCTCCAGCACGACACGGCGACAGCCCCGCTGGTAGGCGCCCTGGTCGGCGCGGGCGTGGAGGTGGAGGAGGTACGCAAGGGTACCGCCAGCCTGGAAGAGGCCTTCCTGACGATTATGGAGGAGAAGGGAGAGTAGCGATGCTCTACGACGCATATACGGTAGCCTGGAAAGAAGTGAAGACCTTTGGCCAGGGTGGTAGCCGGGGGAGGCTCTGGGCGCTGATCTTCCCCGCCGTCTTCGGCATAATCATGCCCCTGCAGATGGGCAAGGTCTGGCTGGAGACGCCGGCCGGCGTCGTCTTCTGGGTGATCGTGCCGCTCATCCTCGTGGCGTCCTGGGTGGCCGACGCCTTCGCGGGGGAGAAGGAACGCCACACGCTGGAGACGCTGCTCGCGAGCCGCCTCTCCGACAGGGCGATCCTCTTGGGCAAGGTCGGCGCCACCATCTCCTACGCCTGGGGCGTCTCGGTCCTGATCTTCCTGGTCGGCGTGATCACTGCCAACGTGGTCAATTGGAGCGGCACCTTCCGCTTCTACTCGCCGGAGATCACCCTGGCCGGCCTGGGCTTCAGCCTGCTGGTCGCCGGCCTGGCCGCGACCGCGGGCACCTTGATCTCGCTGCGGGCGTCGACGGTGCGCCAGGCCCAGCAGATCGTCTCGCTTGGCTTGTTCGCCATCATCTGGCTTCCGATCATCGGTCTGAACCTCGCGTCCCAATACCTGCCCAAAGGATGGCTCGCGGGAATGGTGGAGGGGAACGAGGGGAACTGGACGGCCGTCATCCTCGGAGTTCTGGCCTTCCTGGCTGTGGTCGACGTCGTCCTGTTCGTGGCCACGCTGGCCCGCTTCCAGCGGACCAAGCTGGTCCTCGACTAGCGCCCGTCACAAGCGAACGCCGGATCGCTTCGGTCCGGCGTTCGCTTGTTCACCATCGGTGGGTGTGCTACTATTGTCGTGAGGCAAGGGGGAGGTCCGCAGGTCGCGAGATGAACGAGAAACAACCGTCGGAGCCCGGAGGCGCCCGGAGAGCGGTCTCCGACCTGCTATGGACGCTCGTCGAGGCGTTCGCCCTGTTCGTGCTGCTTTCGCTGGTCATCGGCCGCTTCGAGGTGCGGCAGGTCAGCATGGAGCCGAACTTCCACGAGGGCCAACGGGTGATCGTCAGCAAGATCGAGACGCTCTGGCCGCGGCTGGTGAGCGTGGCCGAGGCCGCTAGCGACCACGAGCCGGAGCCGGTTTCCCTGCAGCGCGGGCAGGTCGTCGTCTTCTACAAGTCCGCCGACCGCGTCGGCGACTCTCTCATCAAACGCGTGATCGGGCTGCCGGGGGAGACGGTCGAGATAAAGGACGGGTCCGTGCTGATAGACGGGACGCCGCTGAACGAGCCCTACGTAGGCAACCTGCCCACGCCCTGCATGGGCTCCTGCGGGCCGGTCACGCTCGCCCCCAACACCTTCTTCATGATGGGCGACAATCGCCCCAACAGCCTGGATTCGCGCTCTTTCGGCCCCGTCCCGGGCGAGCAGATCATTGGCCACGTGGTGCTACGCTACTGGCCGTTCAACCAGATCGCCCTCTTCCCCTAGGGGTGTCGTATTTGTGCATGCTTCTGACGCAGCGCCCGGCGTCCCCCTGGGGCGGCCGCGCCAGGGATCTTGTCTGCCGGCCGTGGCGGCCAGACCTCGGTCCCTGGGCGCAGCCCAGGGGGACGGGCCGCCACTACGTCCAGGAATGGACCGAGGCTGAGCTTAAGCGTTGGTGTAAGAACAGATGAAACCGACGCCCCTCAGGGACGCCGGGCGGCATGGGACAAGCCCCTGCCCTACAGGATGGTACGCCGTGCCGGTGCTAGCTCGCGGTCCGCTCGCTCGCCGGCGCGGGGACGAGGCCGGCGAAATGCTGGTCCTGGCGGTGGGCCAGCAGGTATGACTCGGGGTCGGCGAGCCGGAAAGCGGCCAGGCCGATTTGGCGCAGGTGGGAGATGCCCCCCGGCTCCAACCACACGCCGCTCCTGATCACCCGCAGCGTCTCCACCGTCAGCCGGCCCGGCCTATAGCCGCTCTTGAAGAGCCACGAGAACTCCTGGTAGAACTCATAGAGCGGCATCTTCGTGGGCAGGATGGCGTGCAGCAGGTCGTACATGTCGTAGTTGTCGGTCAGGAGCTGTTTGCGGACGCGCCGATACAGCACGGTGCCCGGCAGCGGCGTGAGGACGGAGAAGGAAGGCGAGTAAATGTGCCTGGTCTCCACGTAGTCGCGCAGGGCCTGGAAGTCCGCGTGGTCCCAGTCCGGGTCGACGATGAATGAGCCCATCGCCGCCAGCTCCATGCTCCCTAGGATCTGCACGGCGGCCTCGTTGTTGGCGGCCGAGTTGTTCTTGTTGATGCCCTCCAGCCCGGTGTCGCTGATCTTCTCCATGCCGAGGAAGACGCCGTCGAGGCCGATCGACTTCCAGAGCCTGAGGAGGTCGGGGTGGGCGGCCACCGAATCGGTGCGGGCCTGGAACAGGTAATGGTGCTGGCTGCCGCGCTCACGCAGGAGGAGGGCGATGCGCTCGGCCCGCTCGGGGTCGGCCAGGAAGTTGTCGTCGCAGAACAGGACGTTCGGCTCGCGGATCTTCAGCACCTCGTCTACCACGCGCTCTGGGGTCCGGTAGCGGACAGTGCCCTTGTAGAAGCACCAGACGGCGCAGAAGTGGCAGCGGTAAGGGCAGCCCCGCGTCGTCTCCACCACGGCCATGTGGCGGTAGTTGAACAGGTAGTACGAGTCCCAGTATCGCCTCGTCAGCTCGCGGTTCGGCTGGGGAAGGCTATCCATGTCGTCGACCATGGGGCGGGGGTCGGTGAAGACCTGCCCCTCGGGCGTGTTCAGGGCCAGGCCCGCCACCTTCTCCGGCCCCCTCCCGGCCTCTAGGCTGCCGACGAGCTCGGCCATGGTGATCTCGCCCTCGCCGATGGCCACGGCGTCGACGGCAGAGCAGGCGAAGTCGCCGGGGTTGAGCGTGGCGTGGTGCCCGCCGACGATCACGAACGGGCGTTCGCTACCCATCGTCTCCTTGGCGGTGGCCGCGATACGCTGCACCTTGTAGACGTCGATGGTGAAGGAGCAGTGGATCCCCACCAGTTGGGGCCGGAACTCCTTCAGCGTCTGAAGCAATCTGTTGTCGACCCGTAGGTCGAGAAGCCGCACGTCGTGCCCCACCAATCCCCCCGCCAGCGTCTCCAGCGCCAGTGGTTCGGCCAGCGACAGCTGGTGAAATCCCATGCCCTGGCCCCAACCGGGCTGTACGAGCAGTATTCGCATTGGTGTGCCTTCCTTTAGTAAAGATATGACTGTATTTCCAGATTACCATTATTAGCGCTGGTCTGCCAGTTGTTGACCCCCTGTTCACTAAGAACGTGAAGCCCTGGGCGGCCTGTGCCGAGGACCATGGCCAGAACCCCGGCTGGGCCTTCGGGGCCTGACCGGGGTTCTGAAGGAGGAGGGAAAGGAAGAAGACGGTATCGCTATCTTTGCCTGCCTACTGGGAAATGGCTCTCTCCAGGGAGGGGGCGATTTGCTGCGCCAGGTAGTTGCCCAGCATGCTTGCGTAGGCCTGGCGAGAGACGATGCCCCGCGTGTTGTCCTGCACTTCGAAGTGGCCGTCCACCAGCAGCGACGGTTGGCCGCTGGTAAAGCCTACCGGCGACTGGTGCAGCGGCCTGACGTCCCCCAACGAGGCGTACTCCACCTTCACCTCCATCCGCGTGCGCGCGTAGACCGGCGTCCAGAGGCCGTCGTTCTTGGCCACGGTCACCACCAGCAACGGCGAGTCGGCTTTGTCCGTGGGCTGGTCGAGAACCGTCACCTTCGTGAAGTTGGGCCCTTGGCCGAGCTCTTCCTTGAGCCCCTGGGCCAGGGTCGCGCCCAGGCCGTCCTCGGCGTCGACGTAGACGGCGAGTCGCTGCTTGGGCCAGTTGGGGTCTTCCGTCCCCGCGCTCGACGACATGGTCGTGACCTGGGAATTGGTGCGGGTCTCGCTCTGGGCGGCGTGGAAGTCCAACCACCAGAACGCCGCCCCCAGCAGGGCTACTACCGCCACTGACAGGAGAATCGCCTGACTTCTCCGCATCACCTTGCCTCCTTTGCCGCCTGAGGGGGAACGAGCTCCGACTTGATGCACCGACATCGCCCTTGATTTCTACGCAAAGCATAACCCAGCCCGCGCGGGAATGCGCCGGACAACTGGACGGACGCGCATTGGCCAGGTGGCCGGTTCGCGACCTGGCCAGGCGGCCAGGTCGGCCGGAAAGTCCGTCAGCGGCGGAAGTGGAAGTAGCGCCGCACCAGCCGCACGAGGGTCTGTGTGAATACTAGCCAGCCCAGGAATAACAGCACGACGCGGCCGATCCAGAGGGCCAGGGTGTCCAAGAATGGGCGTCTGCTCATGAGGCGGGCCCTCCTCTTTCTGCACGACGCTCTCGACCATCAGTATAGCAAGAAAGCGCCAGCGCTACCGAAGAGGTGGACAAGGCTAGCCCGCCGCTTTCGCGGCGGGCTGAAGTGATCCCCTAGCTCGCCCGCCAGTCGGCGGTATAGGTGCCGGTGGCGTGTGCAAATTCCAGGGCAAACGGCCAATCTCCGGCTGTCGCCTCGAACTGGCGCGTCTGGTTGACGCGCTGGCCCGCGGCCACCGTGCCCTCCCAACGCGTGGCGCCGGAGGGGTCCTTGAGCGCCCAGGCCACGGACCCTTCCGTGGCCTCGATGCGGAGGTGCAGCTCGGCGCTGGTCGCCCCTTCCCTGGCCCCGTAGGTTATGGTCTCCGGTTTGTCCCTGCCGGCGAAGTTGCCGTTGCTGTGGCCCGTCGAGCTGCTCGAATGGTAAGCGAACCCCACCCCGCAGCCGCTGAGTACCAGCATGGTCGCCAGGAGAACGACGCCGACGAGGGCGTACTTGCGTTGCATCTGTCTGTACCTCCGCTACCCGCCTCAGATCTTGGCGATGACCTGGCCGCGCTGGAACGACTTGGCGCCGTACCACAGCAGCGCCGCGTCGATGGCCCAGACGATCAGCCCCAGCAATGCTACCAGGGCGACGCTGAAGTACATCACGCCCGTGGCCTGGCCGACGACGAGGAAGATAACCGGCAGCACCACCATGCCGCCCATCTGGTAGGCCTCCTGGAAGGTCTGCACCCGCGACGAGACGAGGACGGTCGCCCCCAGGCCGAGGCCGGCTACCGCCGGCGCCACCCAGACGGCCATGAGCACCCACATCAGGTTCGGGAAGAAGATCCGCCCGATCAGCGGCCAGGCCGCCGCGTTGGCGACGACGCCGTACACGACGAAGCCGACGAGGGCGATGATCACCGCCGGCACCCAGGCGGAGAGCAACTTGGCCGTGAAGAGCTCGCTATCGGTCGTCGGCGAGTACAGCAAGGCCTCCATGGTCTTGCGCTCCTTCTCCCCGGCGAAGCTGTCGGCGGCGATCACGCTCGCCACCATCAGCGGGATGATCAGGTACATCGGCGCCAGGAAGTAGACGAGCCCCATGACGACCATCTGCTGGTCTACATTGTAGCCGGCGAGCTCGGCCTTGAGCCCGGCGGGCATGTTGGCGAGAAAAATCTGCATGTCATTGTCCGCCGCGAGCGACGAGCCGAGCATGGACGGCACCAGCGCGAAGGCCGCCGGTATGATGACGAGCATGATGAGCGGCACGAGGATCAAGGGCAGCAGCACCGCCTTGCTCTGCGTGACGACTTTGAGGTCCTTGCGGACGATAGCGCGAATGGCCCGCCAGTTCATACTGCCACCTCCTTCTTCTCCACCAAAGCAAAGTAGATGTCCTCCAGCGACATCTCGCGTGGCGATAGGCGATAGGTCTTGACGCCTGCTCCGACGAGCGAGGCGAGGATACCGGGGATTTCCGTCCTGGCCGCCCCCTGGATGGCGATGAGGCCATCTTCTCCCGCCTCTACCGCGAGGCCGTCGAGCGAGCGCAGCACGCGGCTTGCCGTCGTCAGGTCCTCAGGCGCCACTTCGATCTCCAAGGTCGCCGCCTGCCCCAGTTGGCGAGCCAGTTCGGCGGGCGTGCCGAGGGCGACCAGCCGGCCATGCTGCATCACCGCTACCCGGTCGCACAGTTGCTGCGCTTCGGCTAGGTTGTGGGTGCAGAGGAGAACCGTGCGTCCCTCCGTCCGGCTGAGCCTGGTGATCATTGTGTGCACCTGGCGACTGGCCACGGGGTCGAGGCCGGAGGTCGGCTCGTCCAGGAACAGTATGTCGGGTTCGTGGAGCAAAGCTCGGCAGAGGGCCAGACGCTGTTTCATGCCCTTGCTGTAGCCGCCCACCTTCTCGTCGGCCCTGTCGGCCAAATCGAAGGTCGCCAGCATCTCCGCGACGCGGGGCTTGACCTCCGGCTGTGGCACTCCGTACAGATCGGCGTAGATCGTCAGGTTATCGCGAGCCGTGAGCCGCTCGTCCAGGGAAGGTGTTTCGGTCAGAACACCCGTGCGTCGCCTTAGCTCGGCGCCTTGGGTCGCCGGGTCGAGCCCCAGCGCTCGCACCTCGCCGCCGCTGGGCGTCAGCACGCCGTTGATCAGACGCACGGTGGTCGTCTTGCCGGCGCCGTTGTGGCCCAGCAGGCCGAACACCTCGCCCGCGTGCACGGCGAGCGTCAGCTCGTCCACCGCTACCTTCTCACCGAAACGACGGGTGAGACCTCTTGTCGTGATGACAGCCTGCCCGTTCACTTCACCAGTCCTCCCTCTCCTGCTTCAAGGCAACGAATCGGTCTGTCCTTGCTTCCTGCGCGCGACGGCGCGCAGGGTCCGCAACAATTCCTCCGGCGGGTCCCCCTTGCTGACGAAGCCGTCGGCCCCAGCGGCAACCGCCGCCCGGCGGGCCTCCGGCCGCCCGCTCAGGGCGACCAGCAGGGGGCGAGGGCTCAGCGAGCACAGCCCTTTCCAGACGCCGTTGCCCGCGGCTGCCGCGGCGTCTTTGCCGTGCAGGCCGGGCAGCTCCCAGTCCAGAAGCACCAGGTCGGGGTTTGCCGCCTGCAGTTGGCTGAGTAGACCGCTGGCCTCGCTCGCTTCGCCCACCACGCTTATGTCCGGCTCCTGGTCCAGGAGCAGGAATAGCGCGGAGCGGACTTCCAGTTGATCATCGGCCAGCAGAATTCGCATTCGCGTTACCTCGTCGATGGATCGATAGGTTTGCCCTATCTCTGGTTTAACCTTAGATCAAAGTCCCTTCCGCCGTGCCCGGCATCTGGCGAGATTCAAATCCGGGCAGGTGGCGGGTCTTTTCCCTGGCCACAAGGCCAGGCTGGCTTCCGGGCCTAGAAGCCGACGACGTCCGAGAAGGCGTGGAGGAGGGTCCAGGGCAGCACGCTGCCCGAGCGCAAGAACCCGTAGCCGACGAAGAGCCCGAGGAGCGCGACGTTGGCGGGCTGATCCACCGTCTGCCCTACCACTTCAACCGCCGTTTGCCTGCCGCCTGTCATCGCGCTACCCTTCCCCATCGACTACAGGAGCTGGGAGAGGTCGTAGAGGATGGGCGAGAGCAGGATCGCCAGCAATATGAATAGGAGGGGAATAGCCACCGAACGCTGTTCGTCTAGTCTTGACATCGTCGTCACTTGCCTTCTTTCCTAACGTTCTTGCAAGGTTATTATCGCCCAAACCGGCCGCCGTCACATCCTGCATCTGGAGAGTTTGCGGCCTGGCCAGGTGGCCAGGTTGGGAAATTGGTATACTATGGTTTGGCGACCGGTAGGGTCGCCCACCATCGCCAAGGAGGAGGACGTACGTGCT
>JAJZQK010000094.1 GCA_021847625.1 Chloroflexota bacterium | reverse complement strand
GCGCCTCGTGGACCGTGTAGCCCCGTTAATCTACGTATATCGGTTGGTGCCAGCGGGTGTGGTGCTCGGCAAAGTCACGCATGGTCAGCAGGCCGCCGTTCTCTTCGCTGAAACGAACGAGGGCTTGGGCGATCTCGCCCCGGTAGAACGCCTCCGCCCCCCCGGCGGCGATCTTCTCCAGCGTGCGTGCCAGGTCTTTCTGCCGGAGGATCTCGCCCGCCCGCAGGTGCCGGCCCGTGGGGGCGAAGATGGCGCGCGAGGAGGGATAGGACACCAGACCGGGCTCGGCCGCCATGTACTCGGCCAGCTTGTAGCTAACGGGGAAGCCCTCCGCGGCCAGGGTAATGGCGGGGGCAAACGCGGTGTCGAGCCCCAGGCGTCCGTAGCGAGCGTGCGCCTGCAGCCAACCGTCCACCAGACCTGGCACCGACACGCTGCGGATGCCCTTCATCGGCAGACCGTCCTTGTAGACCTCTCGTGTCGCTCCGAACGGCGCCGCGCCCGTGGCGTTGACGATCTGCACCTCGCCCGAGGCCCGGTCGAAGATCATGATAAAACCGTCGCCCCCCACGCCCGACATGTTAGGCTCGACGACGTTGAGGGCCGTCGCCGTGGCGACGGCCGCGTCGACCGCGTTGCCACCCTTCTGGAGAGCGATCATTCCCGCTTGCGCGGCGAGAGGATGCCCAGCCACGACCATCCCGCGCAGGCCCATGACCGTGGGTCTGTAGGCTTCGTACACAACCCCATGTGGTGATTTCATTCGACTGCCCCCAACCCTGAATTTGCCGCCCATTCCACTCCCGTGACTCGGCGGGCAAGCCGATGATAGCATGGGAACCACTCGGCTGCAATTAGCGCCACGGCTCGGACCAACGGCAATCGCACTACGCCCTGAGCACCGCGGTGGGCTATAATACGGCTGCTATGGCACTCGAACTGGAAGACAAGATCGATCTGCTGGCAGAGGGCGCGTCGTTTGACCTCTGCAACAGCAGGCCAGGCGGCGAACCTGTCCAGAAGCAGACGGGCGGGCGGGATTGGCGGCGCTGGATCTATCCGGCTGTCCTGCCCGGCGGTCGCACGACCCGACTGTTCAAGGTCCTCCTCACGAACGCCTGCGAGAACAACTGCCTTTACTGCGCCAGCCGCCGCGACAGCAACTGCGCCCGCACGTCTTTTCGCCCCGAAGAACTGGCCAACCTCTTCCTGCAGCTGCAGCAGCGCGGGCGAGCCAGCGGGCTCTTCCTCAGCTCGGGCCTCGCCGGAGGGGGGAACCGCACCATGGAGCGCATGCTGGCCGCGGCGGAGATCGTGCGTCGCCGGGGCTTCCGGGGCTACATCCATCTGAAGATTCTCCCCGGCGCCGAGCGGGCCGCCATCGAGCGGGCGATACAGCTGGCCGATCGGGTGTCGGTCAATCTGGAAGCCCCCGGTCCCGACAGGCTGCAACGTCTGAGCGCGGAGAAGCGCTATGACAATCTCGAGCAGGCGCTGCGCGCGGCGGCGGGGTTACGGGAGGTGCAGGGCGGCGCCCCGGCGGGCATCACCACCCAGTTCGTGGTCGGCGCCGCGGGGGAGTCCGACGCGGAGCTGCTCGGCTGCTCCTCTCGTCTATACGGAGACATGTCCCTCGCCCGGGCCTACTACAGCGGCTTCCGGCCGCTGGCGGGCACGCCCCTGGCCGAGCAGGCCCCCACCCCGGCCAGCCGCGAGGTGCGACTCTACCAGGCCGACTTCTTGCTGCGGGCCTACGGTTACGAGGCCCGGGAGCTCGTCGTGGACGCTGCCGGGAACTTGCCCTTGCAGAAGGACCCCAAGCAGGCCTGGGCCGACGCCCACCCCGAGTCTTTCCCGATCGAAGTAAACAAGGCGGACCGAGCGTTCCTTCTCCGCGTACCCGGCGTCGGCCCCCAGGGCACTCAGCGCATCCTCGCCGCGCGCCGGGAGTGCACGCTGCGTTCCCTGGACCAGCTGCGGGCGCTCGGCATCGCGACCGGCCGGGCCGCCCCCTACGTCCTCCTCGACGGCCGCCGCCCGGAACGGCCATACCCGCGCCAGCTGGCGTTGTGGGAGAGCCTCCCGGCCGAGGTCTGAGTCCGGCGACCTATCAAGCCACCTCTCCATTTCAAGGTTGACAGGCGGATGTCTTGTGGTACAGCAGGGCCGCCCGCCTGCCGCTAAAGCAGCGGGCTAAGTCAACAAAGCCCCCTGGAAGGGGGCTAAGAACGAGGCGAGCGAATGCCAGGCGAGTCTGCAGGTAGACAACCAACCTATCCATAGGCCGCTTCAGCGGGCCTCGTTAACATAGCGCGGCCGCTTTAGCGCCGCGCGGTCCCCGCTGAAAGGAGCGCCCTGCCTTGGCACGGCGCGGGCGAACGCTACCTGATTGTGACCGTCCCTAGTTCAACGTAGTCGCCCAGGGTCTGGCCATCTGCCCTCTGGACCGGCAGACGGCGCACGTCCTCCGGCGTGTACATGCCGGCGATGAGGCGGTACTGCCCGGGCGGGGCGTCGGCCGGCACGGTTACGTCGTACCCGTCGACGACCACCTCCCCCGGTTCCCAGAGGCTCGTGGGGTACTTGCCCCGGCGCGGGGGGTTGTCCTGCTGAGCCGCCAGCTGTCCATCACGTAAGAGCTGCAGGAAGACAGTGTAGTCGGCGCCGACATCCCCGGACGCCTGCCAGTAGAGCGTGGCCGCCAGCGCGCCGCCGGGAGAGGCTTCCGCCGGCAGGTCGTAGCCGAGAAGGCTTATCTGCTGTCCCAGCCGAACGTCCGCCGCCTTCGTCGGCCGCACATCCCCGGGAGTGGCCGGCGCGCCGACCCGCAGCGGGCCGATGCGCAGGGGGTCGTCGACGGGCCGCCCACTGCCGTCGACAACGGCCGCTGTGTCGCGCTGCCAGCAGTGGAACATGCCGAGGTCGACCCAGGCCTGCTGGCGGACCACGGCGTCGGGCACAGGCAGGTCCGACCAGGAAAGCAAGAGGTCGCCTTTCCGTAGAAACGACATCTGCTCCAAGGTAATGTCGCGCACCGCGAGGTCGTTGCCATCCGTATCCCGCGCGTGCTGGGAGAGGCAGTACTGCGGGTCGGGCCCGGAAACGTCGGCGTCCGTCCACGCCTCCCAGGCGAGCGTGAGCTCCAGGTTGCCGCCGGCAGCATCCGCGTCCCATCGCCGCAGGAGCAGCCCATTGGCAAAGCGAAGCGCGGGCCCCTCGTTTGCCAGCACGGCCTCTATCTTGGTGCGCGTCCCGGCCGGCAGGCGATAGAAGGTGAAGGCGGTCTGGCCGCCCAGCACCTCCACCGTCCGACCTTCGATCCTCTCGAAACCCAATCCAATCAGCCTCTCGGCAAAACCCTTGTCGCCGGAGATGACCAGGTAAAGCCTGTCCCGGCCGGTTTCCGGTCCCAACAGCACCTGATCGCTTTCGCTGGCCTGCCGTATCTGCAAATCATTGATAGCGGCCATATAGCGGACGGTCTCCGCCGCGCGGTCAGACGACCATACGTACATCGGCTCGCCCGGGAATTCGCTACTCAGCGCGACCGCGTTGGCGAACGCCTCTCGGTAATAGCGCACCGGAATGCCGTAGCTCTGCTCCAGACCGTTGCGGTCGATCATGTCAAGGATCGTCGTGTACTGGCCAAACTGGGCGGCGCCGAGGAGAAGGACAGGGACTACCGCGACAGCCACTACCGCCGGCCGTCCCACGGCCGGCAGCGGACGATACCTGAGCACAGCGCCCGCGATGGTGGCAAGGCCGACGCCGATGATGATGAACGGCGACGGATGGGTAAGCAGGAGGTAACGCTGGTGCAGCTGGAAGCCGTGGCGCGTCATCGCCAAGACCGGCACGAAGAACCAGGCGAGCAGAAGGGCATCGGCGACCAGCCGATCTCTGCTGGACCGGCGGACGCCCCACATCAGGCGTGCCAAGACGGCCGCGGTGCCGAGGAAGAACAGCGCCGTCTCCGCGACATCGGAGGCCGTCCCTTCCGGCACGACCTCGCCGGGGCGTGCCCAGACGCCCAATACGTCATCCGGAAACAGCCAGCCAGCCGTCAGGGAGAGCGCGTGCCGAGCGGCCAGGAGGTCGACGGACACATCCTGCGAACTGACGCGGAGCGCCTGCAGCACGTCGACCCAACCGTGGGTGGCCTCATAATAGAGGTAAGGCGCCGACACCGCCACCACCACCAGCAGGGCCATGGCGACGTTGCCCAGGCCCAGCCTGCGCCAGTAGAACAGCACGACCGCGCCGAGGATGAGCGGGAACACGAACGCGGACTGGTTTAGTTGCAGAGCCACGGCGGCAGAAGCGGCGGCCAGCCACAGAAAGCGCGGCTTCTTCTCCACGACGACGAGGAACAGCGACCAGAAGAAGATGACGCCGAATAGAGGGATCACATCGGGGTTCCAGACCTTGCGCGAGTGGTAGACGGCCCAAGGATTGGTGGCGTACAGCAGACTGGAAAGGCCGGCGGCAATGAGGCCGTAGTAGCGGCGGACGAACGCGAAGGTGAGGGCCACCCCCAGGATGTTCAGCAGGCCGACGAAGCCGGTGACGACGCTCGGGTCCGTCGACACGAGCATGGGCAGGGCGAGCACATATAGGAAAGCGGGGCCCGTGGCCACCCATACCAGAGACCTGACCCCGATCAGCGGGAACTCCTGCCCCCTGGCGATGCGCAGCGCAAGGCTGGACCATTCCGCCTCGTCGTGTTCGAACAAGGCTATATCGAGGTGGCTCAGACGCAGCCAAGCTGAAACCAGCAAGATGGCCACGAGGATGGCGAGTGTGAGAAGTCTCCGACTGTCGAACCGCTGCATTCTAGTTAAGCTTCCCCAAGAACGCGAGGCGACACCGTGGGATGTTGGCCAACCGGCCGAGGAAAGTATAATACGGCGGCCGCTCGCGGGCAAGGCACTCGCCTACGCGGCCGTCTCTGCCTCGCGCGGCGGCCGGACAATGCCGAGCCTGGATCAGCCTCATTCCGCTGAAGATGGCCGCTCCTCCGACAACACGTAGGGGCGGACGGCTCTGTCCGCTCGGGCGAGTCCGCCCAAGAGTTTGTGACTTTTTCGATTTGGGGCGCCCGAACCGGCTCGTACAAGGACGTACACTAAGGAGGCGCACGCCAGTTTTGGGCGCCAAAACCGATTTAATCACAACCTCCAAGGCGGACTCGCCCCTGCAAATAGTCGAAGGCCTGTCGATGGGGCCGTCTTCACTAGGCATTGGTGGTCATCAGGCTATGAGGAATTCCCGCGTCACTTGAGGTCGGCGCTTGCGCGAAGCCTGGCATGGAAGCTGCCGCCGCCTCGGCGCCCGCGAAGTGCCGAAATGTGCTATAATAAATGTGCAGCAGCAGAATATGTCTGCATACCGTCCAGTGAGGGCGTGTCTGTGTAGCTTCCCCGGCCAGGCCGGGCCCGAAGGGCTGCCCCTTGGTTCGCAAGGGTCCGGTCCTTATTTTTTGCTGTCAGGTTGCACTGCCGCGTGTGTTGTTAGCGCGTGCTTTTGCCCAACGGATTGTCGCGCGGCAGCAGAGGAGGAGAAACTCGATGAGTGATCGTGTCACGGTTCGGCGCCACGGCAGAAATCACGATATGGTCTTCCCGCCCACGGCGGAAGAGATCGCAACGTGCCCGCCTCATTATTGGATTATCGAGAAAGGTTCCCAGTGGTGCCGAAAGTGCGGCGAGCGACGTCAGATCGACGGCCAGCGAACAGGGCCGATCGCCGGCACTGTCTCCAGGATTATCACCGAGAGGGGAGTCGGCTATCTAAAGGACTCCACCGGGCGCGAGTACTTCTTCAACCGCTCGGGCGTGCGTGAAAACGGCTTCACCGACCTTGAAGTAGGCCAGAAAGTCGAATTCGACCCGGGCTTCGGAAGCCAGATGGGCGGACGGGCCATGAACATCCGCCTCGTCTCCGAAGAGGTGAAGGTAGGCTAAGGTTCGGATTTGTTGCCAACGTCTCCGAAGGCGTGAACGTATCGTGATAGACTGTCGGCGCCGTTAGCCTGTCACGATACGTTGATCCGTCGGCGGCGGTCCGGCAATGGCGTGATTGGCGCGAGCCAACCCGCTCGCCTTTCCGTGCTCGCGAGTACGGAATCACTATAGAGTATCGGCGGCTTTGCAGAGGGAGCAGGGAACCTGCCCCCTCTCTTTGTTGCCTTCGCCCGCTCGGAGCCGAGCGTCATTCGCCCGCCAGGGTCGCCACCTCGCGGTTGAGGTAGGCCAGCTGCCGCAGGGCCAACGTCATCTTCTTCGCGCCAGCCGCATCGGCCCGGACGAACGTCTCCAGGTCCCCGTCCTCCGCGCAGCGCACCAGACGCGATAACTCGTCCAAGAACGAGTCCAGGCTGCGGACTCGGTAGCGCCGGTTGCCGTCCGCCGTCGCCGCGAGCGGTGGGGGAGCGTCTTCCTCTTCCTCGGCGCCCTCGTCTTCCCAGAGGTCGCTATCGTCGTCCTCGTCCTTCACCTTCGGCGCGCGCGGCAGGCGGCCCGCCACGGCCACTGCCTCGGCCTCGCCGGCAATGGCATCGATCGGCTGGCCCTGCCTGAGCCGGGCGACCGCGTCCTCCACCGTGATATTCGGGTTGCGGACCAGCCCCGAGCAGAGGCGCGCCAGCTCCGCCGCCGACATCCCTTCCTCCGCCGCCAGGTGAGCCACCTCCGTCCGCCGGTAGTCGTCCTTCAAGGCGTGGAGGTGCTGCGCGTGGGTGACAGTGATCTCCTCCCGCAGCAGGAGGTCCTGCACGGCAGGGGGCAGATCGCAAAGGGAGACGTAGCGCTGGATGGTCCGGGGGGAGAGGCCCAAGCGTTTTGCCACGACCTCGTTGAGGGCCTTCTCGGAGGTTCCCTTCGGGCTGCGCTGGGCCACTTCCTCGCGCAGGCGGCGAAACGCCCGCCCCTGCTCCATGTCGTTCAGCGACTTGCGCTGGATGTTCTCCAGGAGCTGGCAGAGCAGCCTGTCCGTGTCGCTCTGTTCGTCCAGCAGCAAACAGGGCACGGTGTCCAGGCCAACCACGATGGCGGCCTCTCGCCTTCGGTTCCCATACACGATGCGGTAGGCGTCGCCGTTGGACGCCACGCCGAGCGGCTGCAGAACGCCGTACTCACGGATGGTCTCGGCCAGGCCGACCAGGTCGCCGATGTCGGTGCGAGAGTTGTGAGGATCGGGCTCCAAATCGCGTGGGTTGAGGTGGAGTATCTCCTTGATTCTTGCCATGGATAAAAAGCGGCCGGGGCGCGGCCCCGGCCTGCACCGCCTCCCTTTGTAGATTGGTAGGCGCTATATTACCACACAGGCTACCTGCGGATAAAGCTCCAAGGTAGCGGTTCCGTCGGCGTGGGCGTCAGCACGACGCCGTCCTTGATGGTGGCCCGTGTCACGAACCTTCTTTGGCCGGTGAGGACGTTGCCATAGAAGTCATTGTACCTGAACTCGCCCTCCTCCAGTTCGAACACCGCGATATCTGCCGACAGGCCCTCGCCCAGTTGCCCGATGCCCCTGTCCTTCGGCAACATCCGCGCCGCCGTCGCCGTCACGGCCGTCAGCGTATCCTCGAGGCTGAGGCCAAGGGCCAGGAACTTCGACAGCGTGTTCGGCAGGTCGATGGTGAGGTTGTTGACAGTCACGGTGGTGAGGTCAGTCGAGATCGTATCCGGCGCGAACCCCTGCTCGAGGGCCGCGCGGACGATCGGGAAACAGTTGTACAGGCGGGCGCTGCCGCTGTCGATGACGACGCCGCGTTCCTTCGCCTCCTTGTACTCGGGCTTCAAGCGCCCGTTGCGGTCGACAACCGCCCCGGGCGCCGGGTGATAGACATGGGTGATGATATCGCCCGGTCGCAGGTAGGGCAGGATGTCCCGGAAGGTCGGCGGCGGCGACTCCACGTGGACGGCCATCGGCAGGCCCACCTCCTGGGCGAGCTCCCTTCCGGCCGCGAGCGGCATCAGGGAAGTCAAGCCTTGGTACATGCGAACCTTGATGCCGACGACGATGTCCCTGTTGCCTTCGATCTGCTCCACGGCCGAGGCTATGTGCAGCACCCGCAGGTCGTCGTACTCGTCAATCTTGAGCCCGGCCATGCCCTCCATCGCCTGCCCGATGGCGGAGACGTTCAGCATAGCAAACAGGTTCGACCGCGCTTTGTCGATCACATACTTGCGAAAGGCGAGGAAGTTCATCACGCCCGTCGTCCCCGCGTCGACGAAGGTCGTCACGCCGCTGCGACTGGAAAGCGGGTCCACGTCCAAACCCGTCAGGTTGCCAAGAGGGTAGCCGTGCATGTGGCTATCGATCAGGCCGGGGGTGACGATCCTGCCACTGGCGTCGACGACCTGCTTGGCGCCCGTGGGCTCGATGGTCGGCGCCATTCGCGCGATCTTGCCGTCGCGGACGGCCACGTCCTGGCGTGAGAAAGTGCGGTTTGCGGAATCGAACACCCGCCCGCCCTTGATTACGAGGTCATAACCCCCGGCAGAGGCGCCCCCTTCAGACGATGTCATTACTCCATACTCTCCCCAACACTAGATTAGTAGACTCGGGCCGACCCGGCCGTCATTTCTTGCGAGCGTAAAGGGCCGTCAGGTCGGCCAGGCGTGCCGCCACGTCGTCCCGCAATTGCTCGCCACGAACGCGCCATCGCCAGTTGCCCTCGGCCTTGCCGGGGAAGTTCATGCGCGCCTCGGTGCCGAGATTCAGCACGTCTTGCAGCGGGAAGACCGCCGTGTCCGCCACTGATTGCATAGCCAGGCGAATCAGGTCCCAGGTTATGTCATGACCGTCGCGTCCCAGGTAACGGCGCACCCGGTCGCGCATCCATTCCGGCGATGAGGTGTACCAGCCCCAGGTGGTATCGTTATCGTGCGTCCCCGTGTAGACCACGAAGTTCGGCCGGTAGTTGTGCGGCAGATAGGGATTGCGCTTATCTTCGCCGAAGGCGAACTGCAGCACCTTCATCCCCGGGTAGCCCAGCTTCTTGCGCAGCGCAATCACGTCCTCGGTAATCAGGCCGAGGTCTTCGATTACGATAGGCAACTGGCCCAGCTCCTTGCCA
>JAJZQK010000093.1 GCA_021847625.1 Chloroflexota bacterium | reverse complement strand
CCGATCTGGCATAATGCTGGTGACGCAGTTCCGCACTCACACCAGGATTGTCAAGGACACGCTGGCCCTGCCGTTGAACGAGCAGATGATGATCGTCGGCAACCTCTCGGACTCGAACCAGAAGCTACGCAAAGAAGTGGAAACCCTCCAGGACCAGCTCAACGCCTATGAAGGCACCGTCGGAAAGAGCGAGCTAGACCGCATGGTCGCCGACGTCAACCAGCTGCGCATCGTCAACGGCGTGAGCGAGGTTTCCGGCCCGGGCATCGAAGTGACGATCAATGCTAACCTCGTTCCCGAGGACCTGCAAGACATGGTGAACGAGCTACGGGACGCTGGCGCGGAGGCGATAGCCGTGAACGGGCATCGCGTGGTTGTAGATACCTCGTTCGTGTACCAGGGCGGTGAGGTAGTCATCAACGGCGACCAGATCATCAGGCCCCCTTACGTGGTGGACGCGGTCGGCAACGCCGACGACCTGGAGAGGGCCCTGAACCGGCAGGGCGGACTTGTCGCCTCCCTGCAGGGAATCTACACGGGCGCGCAGATCGCCGTCTATCACAAAACCAATCTGGTGCTGCCCAAGAGCGACCACGCCATCACGATGGAAGTGGCGAGCGTGCCGAGCTAGGCGGCGAGAAGAAAACGGCCGAGGCTAGTTGGCCCCGGCCGTACCGGCTCTAGGTTGCAGATGCGCCGAGTACGCGGTCCTGCTATCTACCGCAGCTGGCGCAGCTCCCCGAGGAGCAGCCGCTGCAGGAGCTACCGCCCACCGAGCTTGTGGCGCCGCTCGCGTCCTTACTGAAGGAACAGAAGTTGGAGATAGCCCTTTTTACTTCCTCGCCTTGGCAGTGCGGGCAAGTGACCGGATCATCGGCCCGGCTGAAGCTGCGCATCAATTCGAACTTGCGTTGACAACCCTGACAGACATATTCGTAAATAGGCATTCGAGCACCTCTAGGCTTGGGCGCCGGGTGAAGTAGGGACCACCGGCGCAACGTGCAGTGTTATTGTATGCCAGAGTGAGAACCTCGTCAAGGAAAGGCTCTGGCGGAGAGGAGTACCGACTTGAGAGACCTGACCGACCGGGCGCTCAACACGGCGCAAGTGTTGGGCGCCTCGTACGCCGACGTGCGGGTTGTACGGCGTCAAGTGCAGACCATCACGGTGAAGAACGGCCGCGTGGAAGGCCTGTCCACGGGCGAAAGCCAGGGCTTCGGCGCGCGCGTCGTCGTCGACGGCGCCTGGGGCTTCGCGAGCAGCTTCAAGCTACAGGCAGAGGAGGCAGACCGGATCGCCGGCCTGGCCGTCCGCATAGCCAAGGCGAGCTCGCTGGTGAAGGGTGAGGACGTCAATCTCGGCCCGCCGGTGGCTACCCGCGGACAGTATCGGACGCACGTCCTCGAGGACCCCTTCGCGGTGCCTCTGGAAGACAAGATCGGGCACCTGCTAGCCGCCAGCGAGGCGATGGGGCGGGTCAAGGGAATCAGCGTCAACGAGGCCAGCTTCGAGGCCTTCCGGGACTTCAAGGTCTTCGCCAACAGCGAAGGGGCCTACGTCGAACAAGAGATCACCGAGACCGGCGGCGGCATCGAAGCCACGGCCATCGGCAACGACGACATGCAGAAGCGCTCGTATCCCAATAGCTTCGGCCGCCACCAGGGCACGGCCGGCTACGAGTTCTTCACGGCGATGGACCTGGCCGGCAACGCCCAACGCATCGCCGACGAGGCCGTCGCCCTCCTCACGGCCAAGCCCTGCCCTCAGAACGTGGTGACGACCCTGATCCTCGACCCGACCCAGCTAGCCCTCCAGGTGCACGAATCGTGCGGCCATCCGATCGAGCTCGACCGCGCGCTGGGCATGGAGGCGAGCTACGCGGGGACGAGCTTCCTCACCACCGACAAGCTCGGCAAGTTCCGCTACGGCTCGGACCTCGTGAACATCGTCGCCGACGCCACCGTGCCGACAGGACTGGGGACCTTCGGCTACGACGACGAAGGCGTCCCTGCCCAACGGGTGCAGGTAATCAAGAACGGCATCTTCGTCAACTACCTCACCTCCCGCGAGACAGCGCCCCTGCTGGGACAGACCAGCAACGGCACCATGCGCGCGGACGGCTGGGACCGCATCCCGCTCATCCGCATGACGAACATCAACCTGGAGCCCGGCAACTGGACCTTCGCCGACCTGATCGCCGACACGGACGACGGCATCTATATGCAGACGAACAAGAGCTGGAGCATCGACGACAAGCGGCTTAACTTCCAGTTCGGCACGGAGATTGCCTGGGAGATAAAGAACGGCAAGCTGGGCCAGATGGTGAAGAACGCGACCTACACCGGCATCACGCCCCAGTTCTGGGGCAGCTGCGACGCCATCTGCAGCGCGGCCCATTGGAACGTGTGGGGCACGCCCAACTGCGGCAAGGGCGAACCCCCGCAGACCGCTCACGTTGGCCACGGCACGGCGCCTGCCCGCTTCCACAACGTGCGCGTAGGACTGATGAAGTGAGGGTAGTAGCGTGATCGGTAGGAAAGAAGCGAAGAACCTGGCCCAGCAGGCCATCGACTATTCCCAGGCAGACCAGACGGAGGTGCTGCTGCTCGGAGAGGACTCCAGCCTCACCCGGTTCAGCAACTCGGCTATCCACCAGAACGTCGCCGAGAGCAACGTCGACATCAGGGTGCGCGTCGTCTTCGGCAAGCGCGTCGGCGTCGCCTCCACCAACGACCTCGACCCGGATGCGATACGGCGAACGGTGGACGAGGCGAGCCAAATGGCGCGCCTGCAACCAGAGAATCCTCAATTCGTCTCTCTACCCGGACCGGCGCCCGTGCAGGGAGCGCGAGGTTACGCCGAGAGCACGGCCGAGGCTACGGCCGAACAACGGGCGGAGGCCGTGGGAACGATCTGCCGTCTCAGTAAAGAGCGCAATCTCAAGACGGCCGGCGCCTTTACCACCGCCACCTCCGAGACGGCCATCCTGAACAGCCTGGGCGTGGACGCCTACTACACCGGCACGGCCGCCGACCTCAGCACGGTCGCCATCGGCGAGGA
This sequence comes from Chloroflexota bacterium, assembly GCA_021847625.1. The sequence continues at coordinate 6,029 of JAJZQK010000093.1, read as the reverse complement.
TAGCAGCGGCTACGCCGCCCAAGTGGCGGTGGACGTGGAAGCCATCAACGCCGAGGCCCTAGCGAGGGAAGCGATCGAACGGGCCGAACGCGGGCGCCGGCCCTCCAGTCTCGAACCGGGCGCCTACGAGGTCATCCTCGACGAGTACGCCGTGCTGGATATGGTCGACTTCCTGGCCTATCTTGGCTTCAGCGCCACGGCCCTTCAGGAGGAGACCAGCTTCATGACCGGCAAGCTGGGGCAGAAGATCCTCGGCAATAACGTCAGCATCTGGGACGACGGGCACGACCCCGCCGGCCTGCCGCTGCCGTTCGACTTCGAGGGCGTGCCCAAGCAACGCGTGTCGCTCGTCGAGGGTGGCGTGGCCAAGGGGGTGGTCTACGATTCGTATACCGCCGGCAAGGAGGGCAAATCCTCCACCGGCCACGCGCTGCCCGCCCCCAACACCTTCGGACCGCTGCCGCTCAACCTGTTCATGCAGGCCGGCGACGCCACGCGCGAGGACATGATTCGCTCGACCAAACGGGGGTTGCTCGTGACCCGCTTCTGGTACACCGAGCCGGTCCACCCCCTGTTCGTCGTCGTCACCGGCATGACCCGCGATGGCACGTTCCTCATCGAGAACGGCCAGATCGTCGGCGCAATCAGAAACATGCGCTTCACCCAGAGCTATCTGGAAGCGCTCTCCCAGGTGGAGGCCATCTCGCGCGAGACGAAGATCCTGCGCGGCCTGACGGGCGCCTGCCGGGTGCCGGCCATCAAGGTCGCCCAGTTCAACTTCACGGGCGTGACCGAGTTCTAGGCGGGCGCGGCGAACCGCTGGCTGGATGGCCCGGCCTCACTCTTGCCGCGCTGCCGGCTGGTGGAATAGGCTGGCTGTCGCTTTGCCGTCATTCCCGCGGAAGCGGGAATCCATCCGGTGCATGGCCGCACCGGAACCTGGATCCCCGCCTACGCGGGGATGACGAAATGTTTGTTGTGTGTGGACCCAGGATTCCCTGGATCCCCGCTACGCGGGGATGACAGGAGCGCTAGAGGAACCTGCGTGGCCCCTAGCGGCGGCAAGCACCCGGCAGCAACGGCGTGTCGGACCATTTAGCTGACCCGGGGCACAGAGGGTTAGCGAAGGACAACGGGGCGGCAGGGGACACGCCCCTGCCCCATAGGTTGGAGGGTGCCCGCAACGCACCGCGGCCGATGGCTTGTCGACCGCGGTGCGCGAGTATCCGGGGAGGACCAAGGAGATTCAGTAATGGCAACGGTAATGAAGAACCTGCGCATCGCCCTGGCGCAGATAGACCCGACGGTCGGCGACCTCGTCGGCAACGCCGATCTGATATTGGATTACGTGCAGCGCGGCCGGGCGCTGGGGGCGAACATCATCGCCTTCCCCGAGCTGGCGATCACGGGCTATCCGCCCGAGGACCTGCTGCTCAAACCGCAGTTCGTGCGCGAGAATCGCGCCCAGCTGGAGCGCATCGCCGCCAGCTGCGGCGGCCTCACGGCAATAGTAGGGTTCGTGGACGCCACCGACGACCTCTACAACGCCGCCGCTATCATCCACGACGGCAAGATCGTCGGCGTTTATCACAAGACCTACCTGCCAAACTACGGCGTCTTCGACGAGGAACGCTACTTCCGCCGGGGCAACCAGGCCACCGTCTACGCCCTCGACGGGACGGTCTTCGGCGTCAGCGTCTGCGAGGACATCTGGTATCCGCTCGGCCCGCCGACGACCCAGGCGATGGCCGGGGCCGAGGTGCTGATCAACATCAATGCCTCGCCCTACTACGCCGGCAAGCGCGCCTATCGCGAGAAGATGCTCGCCACCCGCGCCGCCGACAATTCGGCGGTGGTTTGCTACGTGAACACCATGGGCGGCCAGGACGAGCTCGTCTTCGACGGGGCCAGCGCCATCTTCGACCAGAAGGGCGACGTGCTGGTGCGCGGCGGCCAGTTCACCGAGGAGCTCGTCGTGGCCGACGTCGACGTGCGTTCCGTCTTTCGCACTCGCCTGCACGACCCGCGGCGCCGCCAGGCGCTGCCGGCGGCCGGCAGCACGGCGGCGGCGACGCCCCTCGCCCCCTTGAAGGGACAGGAGAAGCCGCCGCTCCCGCCGTCTACAGCCAGGCTGCTGGATGGCCCGGCCGAGGTCTACCACGCCCTCGTCACGGGCACCCGCGACTACGTGCGCAAGAACGGCTTCAAGCGCGTGCTCATTGGCCTCTCCGGGGGCATCGACTCTACCATCACGGCCGTCATTGCCGCCGACGCCCTCGGCCCGGAGCAGGTCGTCGGCGTGTCCATGCCCTCGCGCTACTCCTCCACCGGCAGCCAAAGCGACGCCGTCGACCTGGCGCGGAACCTGGGCATCGAAATAATGGTGATTCCCATCGAGGGGATGTTCGCCGCCTCGCTCAGTACCCTCGCCGAGCCCTTCCGCGGCACCGAGCCGAACGTGGCGGAGGAGAACCTGCAGGCCCGCCTGCGCGGCATCATTATGATGGCCCTCTCCAACAAGTTCGGCTTCCTCGTGCTCACCACGGGCAACAAGAGCGAAATGGCCACCGGCTACGCCACCCTCTACGGCGACATGGCCGGCGGCTTCGCCGTGATCAAGGACGTGCCCAAGACGCTCGTCTACCAGCTGGCCATTTACCGCAACTCGCTGGGGGAGCGTCCCGTGATCCCCCAATCGGTGATCGACAAGGCCCCCTCGGCCGAGCTGCGCCCCGACCAGCGCGACAGCGACAGCCTGCCCGTCTACGACGAGCTGGACCCCATTCTGCGGGCCTACGTCGAGGAGGACCGCAGCCGCGAGGAGATAGTCGCCCTCGGCTTCCCCGAGGAGACCGTCCGCCGCGTTATCAAGCTGGTCGACAGTTCGGAGTACAAGCGCCGCCAGGCCCCTCCCGGCATCAAGATCACGACCCGCGCCTTCGGGCGCGACCGGCGCCTGCCCATCACCAATCGTTACCGAGGCTAAGAGACCGTAGGGCTAACCGTCCAGGCCGAGAGTCCGGTTCGCCACCCGTAATGCTGGCACCCGGCCTGGTGTCCAGCCGGCAGGGTGAGCACAGACCGGCAAGTCGCCGGCATACTAGCCTTGAGCGGCTAGTCGTGGTATAATCGGTGCATGTGAGGGCTGAGGCTGTCGCGGGTCGCTCGTCGTCGAGCGGTCTTTCGAATCCCAAGGGCGAGAGAAGTCGTGAGCCTGGGAATCGGCGCCGTCTCGGCCCTTTTTTCGTTTGACAACCGACCCCTCACGAGGAGGTACCTGGACGTGATATGCAATCAATGCTGCTATAGTTCTATCGGGCGGTTCAATGGTGTGGTGAAGCTGCATTGCGGTCTCGTCGGCCGCGCTCTGGACGAGATGCCCAGCGAGTGCTCGCTTGGTCGGCGCCCCGACACCGCTTCCGAGCGCCACATCTTCTGGCAGGACCGCGGCCTGGGCGACGACGTCGCCTGCCCCCTCCTCGTCAACCGACCGTTGCCGGCCTAAGAGCCGGCCCCCCGCCCACGGCGAGCAAACCTCAATCCCGGGCCCCCGCGCCAGCGCTGCCCCACACCAACGCTCACCGTCAGGCTCTCCCTGTTCTCCTGAGAATGCTCCCGCCGGCTTGTAGGGGCGCGACCGCCGCGCCTTCGGGCCGGGAAACCCTCCCCTATAGCGGATGCCTTCAGCCAATGCAGTTCCATTCGCTGCTCAGTTCCTACGCGCCGGGGCAGCCTCTCGGTGCGGGCGCCTGCTTTCCCACACGATTCTTCGCATCGACCTCGTCAGAGAGCCCTGCTCCTACTGACGGCTGCGCGCATTGTGGTGCAGGCCGCCGCATCTGTCTAGGCGGCGCTAGCTCGCGGCGGCGAGGGCCGGCGTCTCGGGGTCGGCCTCGGCCAGCAGGGCCTCGATTCGCTCGCCATAGAGCGCGATGGCCCCCGCCAGGGCCGGACCGTCGAGCGTGCCGCCGGGCGTCGGCGTCTCCAGGAATCGCTTGGGTATGCGCACCTCCGTCGGCGCGTAGCCCATGGCCTTCTTCAGGCGATGCTTGAGACGCAGGGCGGAGCGCCCCAGGTCGTCCAGGTCCTTGTCCGACCGCTCCACGCCCAGCGAGGCGAGCGCCTCGCGCACCACCTCGCGGTCGCCGTAGATCTTGCGGGCGAAGAGGCAGGCGTGGAGGGCGGTGAGCATGCAGCGCTCCTGCTCCTCGGCCATTAGCGGCTCCACGAGCGAGGCGGGCGCGGCCCCCGGGTGCTGCTGATCGAGCGCGTAGCCGGCCGCGTCGAGGTGGGAGTGGCGCGCCCCCACGGCGTGGCCAAGGAGCGTGCCGTAGCCGGTGTGATAGCCGGATATCTCGTTGCCGGCCATTTGCAGGTCGAACTCGCCGCCGTAGCGCGCCGCCAGCGCCGCCGTGCCCCGCCGGGCGGTCTCCCAGAGTTCCGAGCGGCCACCGACCAGGCGTTCTAGCGCCGCCTCGTAGCCCTTGGCGTCGCCAAAGGCGAGCCTCCCCGCCAGCGCCGACCCGTCGATCAGGCCGCGATCCTGCGCCTCGGTCAGCCAGGCCAGGACTCCTCCCGCGGTCATGATGTCCAGACCCAGTTCCTCCGCCGTCTCGATCAGGGCCAGCACCCGCGTGCGGTCGCTCACGCCTAGCAGCGAGCCGAAGGCATATAGCAGCTCGTAGTCGTAGGAAACGCCGCCGTACTTGTACTCGTAGCCGGGGGCGAACTGCTCGCGCAGCAGGCCGATGTGGATGCAGCCCACCGGGCAGCCGAAGCAGGCGTACTTGCGCAGAAGGAGGGCCTCGGCGTAGGCCTCGCCGGAGATCTCCTCCGCCCCCTCGAAGCAGCCGCTCTGCAGGTTGCGCGTGGGCAGGGCGCCGATGGCGTTGAGGGGGAGGATGTTCTGGGCCGTGCCCAGCTCGTGGTACTTCTGCATGGCCGACGACTCGACGGCCTGCTTGTAGATACGCTCGTAGACGCTGGCGTAGCGGCGGGTATCGGGGAGCGGGAAGGAGAGGTCGCCGCCGACGACGAGGGCCTTCAGGCGCTTGGCGCCCATCACGGCGCCCAGGCCGAGGCGGCCGAAGTGGCGGTAGGTGTCGACGTTGGCCCCCGCGTAGGCCACGCCCGCCTCGCCGGCCGGCCCGATGCGCACGATGGAGCGCTTGCCGGAGCCGAGCTTGACCTCGTTCTCGCGGAGGATGCGGCCGGTCTCCTTGACCGGATAGCCCCAGAACGAGGCGGCGTCCTTCAGGCGCACGTCGCGCGAGGAGACGGAGAGGTAAACGGGCCGGCGGGAGGCGCCGGTAACGACCAGCGCGTCGTAGCCGGCAAAGCGCAAGGCCGTCGCCAGGCGGCCCCCGGCGTGCGACTCGCCGAATTCGCCCGTCAGCGGCGACCTGAACACGGCGGCCGTCTTCGTCACGGCCGGGAAGGCGGCCGTCAGCGGGCCGATGGCCATCACGAACGGCTGCTCGGGCGCCAGGGCGTCTTTGCCGAGGGCCACCTCCTCGGCGAAGAGCCTCGTCGCCAGCGGCGAGCCCCCCAACCAGAAGGAGAGGTCGGGCCGGTAGCGCACCTCGACCGAGTTGGTGGAAAGATCGACCCTGAGAACGCGGGGAACGTTCAGATCATGCTCACGACGCATCGGCTTCCTCCAGTACCAGGCATCCGTGGGGACAGAACCGCGTGCAGACGCCGCAATGGGCGCAGACCACCGGGTAGCCCAGTTCGTCGTCGTAGTGGATCCCGCGCACCGTGCAGGCCTCGACACAGCGCCGGCAGCCCAGGCAGCGGTCGCGCTTGACGATCACGCCGCCGCCCGGCCGCGGCACGAGAGCGCCGGAATTGCAGACGGCCGCGCAGGCCGGCTCCCGGCACCCCAGGCAGAGGTCGGCGATCACGGAGGAGCGGAAGCCTCCCGCCGTCCGCACGCGGACCGCGCTGCGGTCGAGCGACAGGCTCTGGTAGCGGGCCCGGGCGCAGGCCAGCATGCACGAGCCGCAGCCGATACACTGTTCCATCTT
>JAJZQK010000092.1 GCA_021847625.1 Chloroflexota bacterium | reverse complement strand
AGTAGACCCACGAGGTACGCAGCAAGCTGTCGCTGATACTGATTGGCGCCGAGGCGGAGCAATACAGGTCTAGGGCCTAGCGCGTTGGCGCGCGTCTCGACAACATCTACCGCCTTGTTGTTCTTGCTGGCGAACAATACGGTTTTGCCTTGCCACGCGGCGTTGACAAGGATTGAGGTGACCACCTGCGATTTCCCCGTACCCGGAGGCCCAGTGATGACGGTGAGCGGATTCGATAGCGCCTGCCGCACTGCTTGATGCTGTTCGCTGTTAAGTGGAAGCACTTCTAGCAAGGGCTGCTGATTCGCAGGCGGCGATTCAATGGTTCGCCGAGTAAGCCATGACCCAAGAGCGGTTTCCTGGTACTTGCTCTCCTCAATGGACTGCAACTCGCCAAGTTCAGACTCAAGCCCCTTCGTGTAGGGCGAACGTTCTGCGGCAATGAGGACCGCTCGGTTGTAGATACCTTGCTGGTCCAGGGTCGCCAAGGGCGCACCGATGCTCAAGGCGTAGGGGTCAGGGTCCTCTCGCCATTCCCAATCCGACCGTTTCTCCCGCAGGCGTGGAAGCAGCTCATCCAACTCCGGTTCTTCCCCAACTTGGTTGCCCAGCCCAAGCTCGTCTGCAAGCTGCATCGCCTCCTCCATGAGGGTGCTCTCACCTGCCTGCAATAACGAGCGCAAGGCTCGGAAGTTGAACTGCGGTAGCTCATCGACGAGCGTCGGGCTGCCATGCCCATTGTCGGCATCATGGAATGACCAGAGCAAGATCGGCTCGACAATGAATCCTTCCCACCCGCTTCGAGAGCGAACAAAACTAAGATACGTCGGGTAACCCAGGAAGACAACTTGTCGATTTCGGTCGCGCCTAACTCTGCCAAGTAATCGCCGTCCATCCTCAGTGTCAAATGGATCGCCCTCATCTTCGTCGTACATAGGAAGCGTGCGCAACTCGACGTAGTTGGGCCGGCCATACTTGGACGCTGCAAACTCGCTGACACCCTCAAGATCGTCATGGCTGAGGCAGTCGAGGTAGTAACGGCACAGCTTGGCTAGAGGCGTGTCGAGCCGTCTAACTTCTTCATCTTCGGCTTTGCTATTGCTGGGTGGGCCCTTCGGATACCAGCGATACCCATTGTCCACCTGTACCTTTCCCTTGAGCCCGCCATACAACGCCGAGTTAACGGTGCGTCTGTCAACCCCAAGTCGTGCAGCAATGTCCCTAGCCTTCTGCCCAGGCTTGGCCTTCACAGCTTCTAGAACGCGCTCTTCTAGGCTAATCATTCGAGCAACCCACCACCATTAATGGCTATTTCTTCTAGGCTTCACATGATTCCGCCCATAGGATTCGTTTCTGTCACCGCACTTCTTGTTATCCTACGCTAGAATATAGCACAAACAAGCAGCGGCGCACGCCAACCTTGTGATAGATCGGTTCTCGATTATGCCGAGAAGGCGGTGGTTCAACCAGGGAAGGATGCCTCTGAGATCTTGAGTGTTACTTCCCTTAGGAGGCACTAGCGGACCGAAGTCTAGTTGCCACTTGTCAACACTCTTATGCGATTTCTCGTTAGGAAAAGGCTGACTAGCAGGGGAGGAACGATGGTAATCAAAGTGATAAGGCAGCGCTCCATCGGCAAGCCTGACAGTCAACACAATGATCGTCAATTTGCCCTTGCTCGGGCCGCCGGATCGTTGCCCTTACGTCCCCCAGGCAACGCAGGACGGCGGCGATAAGGGTGTCTAGGTTGAGTGGACTGTCTGTTGAGCTCGGCCTAGAATATCCACGACGCAGACTCAAGTACGGCCAATACCAAAACAACGTGGTGGCGATAACCGGGAAACCAAGTAATCTGCCAGAAAAGTGTTGCCAAATGGCAATACCATGTGGTATACTGTTTTCACCCCCAGGGGAGCAACAGCGACCCTGCGCGAGACCGCCGATCCCGTTTAGGGAGGCGGTCTCTGCTTTGTATAGGAGCCACAATGAAGACCAACATCTACGTAGATGGCTTCAATCTCTACCATCGCTGTGTCAAGGGCACACCTCACAAGTGGCTTAACATCTGGCATCTCTGCGAGCTGATGTTCCCGCATTACTCGATTCAGAGGCTTCGTTACTTCACAGCCGACGTCCAGCCTAAGGCGGGCGACCCTGGCATCGTCGAGCGCCAGCAGATGTACCTACGGGCGCTGAAAACGTTGCCTGGCTGTACCATCCATAAAGGTCAATTTCGGCGTCGCGAGCACACGGGCGAGGCATTATGGCCGCGTGAAGTAGCTGGTAAGCTGGCCTGCGTGGCTACTTGGGAGGAGAAACGCTCTGACGTCAACCTAGCTACGTATCTGCTCCTCGACGCCTTCGATCACGATTGCAAGGCCGCGATCATCATCTCCAATGACTCGGACCTGACAGAACCGATTAAGGCAGTGCGCGATCGCTTCGCTATCAAGACGATAGTGGTCAATCCAGAGCTGCCCGCCAAACGCAGGCAATCGGGCAACAAGAAGCACCCCCAAGTCAGCGCTCTGTTGGGCGCAGCAGACGAGTTCCGCCATCTACGTGTTGGCCCCTTGCAGGCCAGCCAATTTCCAGAGGAGATGGAGGACACAGCCGGCATCATCCGCAAGCCGGCCCAGTGGTGATCTACGCCTAGACCTCATCAGACCCTCCGCTGAACCCACCACGATGGCTCTACTTACAAACGTCAAGACAAACCCGGCCACGTGGTTGACTACCGCGGCGAACTGCACGCTGGCGTCGACACCAGCGGCAGGGCTACCAACAGACTTCGGCGGCGCTTCTAGCCTGCCGCCAATCCCCATTCTCCCCTACGAGCCCAGGCAGCGGCGGACGGCGGCGATGAGGGTGTCCAGGTTGAACGGCTTGCCCACCCAGCCCTGGGCACCTATCTCCTCCGCCCGCTTGCGCGCGTCCTCGGCGGCGGTCAGCACTACAATCGGCACTCTGCTGCCGTGGGCCGCCCGGAAGCGGCGGGCGAACTCCCGGCCGTCCATCACCGGCATCTTCATGTCCAGCAGAATCGAGTCGGGCAGCTCGCGCTCGGTCGCGGCCAGCGCTTCCTGGCCGTTCGCGGCCGTGCGCACCCGGTAGCCTTCGCCCTCGAGGACAAGACTCACCAGGCCGAGGAGCTCGGGGTCGTCGTCGACGACGAGAACCGACCCGCTACCTGGCATCGACATTCTCTACTTGCAGGGGGAGGCTAAAGTGGAAAGTGCTCCCCTTGCCCTCCTCGCTCTCGAACCACAGCCTGCCGCCGTGGCGTTCTACGATCTCCCTGGCGATGTACAGCCCCACGCCCATGCCGCCGTAGTCGTACGGCGTGCCGGTGTGGGCCCGATAGAAGCGCTGGCCGATGCGCGCCTGCCTATCGGCTGGGATGCCAACGCCATAGTCTCGCACCGTCACGACGGCCGCCGTATCCGCCACCGACACCGACAGGTCGACGTCCCCGCCACCGGGGGAGTACCGCAGCGCGTTGTCGAGCAGGGTCTCCAGCACCTGCTCGAGCCGACGGCGGTCTCCCTGCACCACCACCGGCTCCTTCTGCACCAGCCGGAGCCGGTGCCTGGGCGCCATCGCGGCAATGCGGTCCACCACTTCTTCCGCCAGCTCGGCGAGGTTGATCCTATCCCTGTGCAGCCGCAGCCCCTCGGACTGCAGACGCACGAGGTCCAGCAGATCGCTCACCAGATTGTCGATGCGGTCGGCGCCGCGGTCGATGGATTCGAGCATCCGGCGCTGCGGCTGAGATAGGTTCTGGGCGGAGTGCAGCAGCACCTGGGAGTAGCCCTTGGTAATCGTCACCGGCGTCTTAAGTTCATGCGCGGCAACGCCGAGGAACTCGTCCTTCATGCGGTCAAGCTCGCGCAGCTCGGTAATGTCGCGTACTACCTCGACCGCGCCGACGACCCGGTTCTCGCCGTCCCGGAGGGGAGCGGCGCTGACCAGCAAGTCGACCCGGCGGTGGGTCAACGGATGGACGCCAATCTCCTGCCGGTCCAGCACGACCTCGCTCCGCAACGCCTGGCTGATCGCCAGTTCTTGCAGGGGCACGGGATGGCCGTCGAGCGAGCGGGGTTGCAGCGTGCTCAGGTAGTCCGCCAGCATGCCGACCGCCTCCACGTGCTCCGCGCCGATGAGCACCAGTCCGGCCTTGTTGACCAGGGTAATCTTGCCCGCCGCGTCGCAGACGAAGACGGCGTCGGCGATACTCTCCACGACAATGCGCAGGCGGTCGCGCTCGAAAGCCAGCTCTGTCGCCCGCTGTTGCAGATCGGCGAGCAGGCCTTGCTGCTGCACTTGCAGGGCACGCAGCTCGCTGATGTCCACACAGGAGAAGACCGCGCCCAGGATCGCGCCGTCGGCGGCGCGGACTGGCTCGGCACCGGCGTAGATCCAGACCTTTTGGCCGTCTCGCCGAAAGGCCATCACGACGCTACCCGCCCGCTCGCCTCGCAGCGCTCGCGCGGGCGGGAAGTCCTCCAGAGGCATGGGCGTGCCGTCGGCCGTCGCCCAGCGCAGCCGAGCGAACAACTCCGCCATCGGCAGTTCATGGTCGGCCAGCGTGCAGCCGGTCATCCTCGCCGCGGCGGGGTTCATCCTCGTGGCACTGCCCGACGGGCTGTAGGCGACGATACCCGCCGGCACGGCGTCCATCGTCGCCGTTAGCTCCGCCAAGAGCCGCTCCCGCTCTGCCTCCGTCTGCTTGCGCTCCGTGATGTCCTCAGTGAAGATGACGATGCCGCCGACCTTGCCGTCGGCAGCACACCAGGGCTGAACCTCCCACCGCAGCCACTGGACAGTGCCGTCCGCCCGCTCGAACCGGTCTTCCATCGCCTGCACCACCTCGCCGGCAAGCCCGCGCTGGTGCACCGCCTTCCAGGCATCGCCGATTTCGGGAAAGACCTCGTAGTGGGACCGGCCGATGATGGGCTGGTCCCCCAGGCCGTAGTCCTCTCGCCACCGGCGGCTGGCGACGAGGTAGCGCATGTTGCAGTCGAACATCGCTATGGCGGCGGGCGCGTGTTCGATGAACAGCCGCAGGCGCTCCTCGCTCTCGCGTAGCCCCTGCTCGGTACGCTCGTGCGCGGCAATATCAGTCTGCAACTCGACGCACAGGTCGTCACCCGGAGAGTAGTTATGCCAGGCGACCACCGCCCCGCTCACCCGGTCGCCGTCCGGAACGGGCGAGGCGGAGGCGACGATGGTGAGGTCTCTTCCCTGGGCGTTGGTGAAGAGGAAGCATTCCCGCGCCACCGTCTCGCCGCGGAGGGCGCGGGCGGAGGGCAACGCGTCCGCCGGGACCGGTCGGCCGTCCGGGTAGCGGATGGCGAACCTCCGGGTGCGCTCTTCTCGGCCCATTCCGGCGGGGTCGAAGCCGAAGGCGCGCACGGCGGCGGGGTTGGCACGCGCGACGTCGCCCTCGGCGTCATAGACGATGACGGCATCCGGCAGGGCGGAGAAGACCGCCTCCCAGCCGGCGGGCAGCGGTGGCGTCGCCTGGGCCTTGTCCGGCGGAATCGAGGCATCCTGTGGAGTCCCATCGCCGGCAGCCGCCGTCTTATGGTAGCCCGGTAGATTACCGGGCTGCTGGCCGCTCTTCTCGGCCTCCCGCATATCGCCTCCGTTCCTACCGCTCCCGCCCCCCGAGGGCGCGGGTCCTACCGCGTGGATGCCCGGGGCAAAGGGATGTAGTTTCCTGGGGCTCGAACTCGTTAATTGTGATAGTTTGGCCTATCTACAGACAGCACCTAGCATCATTATACGCTAGGCGGCCCCGTCTTGCAGCGTCCGTTCGGGCGGCGCCGAAGCGCCGTGCCGGCGAGGGCGGAGGGCAGCACGGTTGATCGGTGAGCTTGCATGCGCTAGTATGTGGGTACTGTTTGTCTGCGGCGCCAGGCCTACCTGCGAGTCCTCGCCTATTTGACTGAGTACCTGAATGATGCTACATTGACCCTGCGTGCAATCCACTGCCGCAAGCCAACCCCCCGTTGCCGGCAAGTGCTAGACAACTTAGGCGAGGACGGGTGACGGACCGCGGCCCCGTCCGCTATCGTGTTTCGCGGTCAAGGAGGAAAGATGACTATCGATCTGGAACTACTCAACGCGTTGAAGGACTTCGATACGCCCTCGATCACCAACGTTGTGGCCACGTATCCCAAGAATCCGCTCTGTCTGGGGCTATACAACCCTTGGAGCCAGAACTGGTACACCGACGCCAGCTTGCGCTGCTGGTATCCCGAGCTGGGGCGCGTCGTGGGCTATGCCGTGACGTGCGTGTACGGCCTCCCCGACCCGAATTACAGCGCGCTGTCGTTCGCGGACGTTATCGGGGCCGTGGAGGATTCCCCTCAGCCGACCATCTTCGTCTTTGAGCAGCGCTTCCCGCCCGAGATCGCCAATAAGGTCGGGCTATCCGGCGGCAACATGACGACGGCCATGAAGATGGCGGGCTGCGTCGGCGCCATCAGCAACGGCCCCTCCCGCGACATCGACGAGATTCGGCCCATGCGCTTTCAGTACCTTACGTCTGGCGTCTGCGCTGGGCACGGCGACATGGCCATTCATGCCGTGAACGTGCCAGTGAGAGTGGCCGGGATGGATGTGGCACCGGGTGACATCATCCATATGGATGAGAATGGCGCCTGCAAGTTCCCAGCCAAGTATCTGGCCGAGGTGCTGGAGCGCGTGACCAAGCTGCGCGACCAGGAGGAGAAGCATATGCGGGAACTGCGTGGGGCCCGGAACGCTGCCGAGGTGCGGGCCATCCTTGGCGGGGGTCACTACGGGGCAAAGAAGTAAGGGCGCATTGCGCAGCCTCGAACAGCCCCCGGTCCCTGGCAGGCGGGAACCAAATCTAGAGATAGCCAAGCGTGGCCAAGTCGAAGGAGCGGCCCAAGAACGACGAAGTTAATGGGTTTTCTTGGAGGTGGCCTTATGGCCGCGGGGACGCTATCCTCTCTCGCCTGCCGCGAACAGACATGACGCCTGCCGGCCCCCCGATCACGCTGCCCAGTCGGCGCAGAGGAGCTCGGCCTGCTCCAGCACGGTCTGGGTGGCCCGGGCCTGCTTGTCGGGGGGATAGCCGTGCTTGCGCAGCACCCGCTTCACGAGCACCCGCAGCTTGGCCCGCACGCTCTCCCGCACCGTCCAGTCGATGGAGACGTTCTTCTTCACCGTCTCCACCAGCTGGCGGGCGATGGCCCGCAGCGTCTCGTCGCCCAGCACCTTCACGGCCGAGTCGTTGACTTCCAAGGCGTCGTAGAAGGCCAGCTCGTCCTCGCTGAGCCCCAGCTCCTCGCCTCGCCGGCTCGCCTCGCGCATCTCCTTGGCCAGCTCGATCAGCTCCTCGATCACCGCCGCCGTCTCGATGGCCCGGCGCCTGTAGGTGGCCAGCGACCGCTCCAGCATCTCCGAGAAGCGCCGGGACTGCACGAGGCTCCTTCGCGAGCGGGCCTTCAGCTCGTCGTTGAGGAGCTTGCGCAAGACCTCGACGGCGAGGTTCTTCTGGGGGAGGTCGCGCACCTCGGCGAGGAACTCGTCCGAGAGGATGCTGATGTCCGGCTTCTTGAGGCCGGCGGCGGCGAAGATGTCCACCACCCCCTCGGGGGCGATGGCCCGGGAGACGATCTGGCGCACGGCGTGATCGAGGTCCTCCTCGCTCGTGCGACCGCCCCCCGATGTCTTGGCGACGGCCGCGCGCACGGCCTGGAAGAAGGCCACGTCGTCGCGGATGCGCAGCGCCTCCTCGTGGGGCACCGCCAGCGCGAACGCCTTGGACAGCTCGGTGACGGCCTGCAGCAGCCTGGTCCTGCCGTCCTCCTGCGCGTAGACGTGCTCCTGGGCGGGCGGGAGGAGGGCGAGGCGGCTGGCGGGGGTGCCCCCGGCCCACGCCGACCAGTCGAAGCCGTGGAATAGGTCGCGGCAGACCTCGTACTTCTCCAGCATCACGGCCACCGCCTCGTTCTGGTCGATGGCCGTCTCGCCGGTGCCCCCGCCCTCGGTGTAGGCTGCCAGCGCCCGGCGCAGCTGGTCGGCGAGGCCCAGATAGTCCACCACCAGCCCGCCCGGCTTGTCGCGGAAGACGCGGTTGACGCGGGCGATGGCCTGCATCAGCCCGTGGCCGCGCATGGGCTTGTCGACGTACATGGTGTGCAGACACGGCACGTCGAAGCCGGTGAGCCACATGTCGCGCACGATGACGATCTGCAGCTCGTCCCGGGGGTCGCGGAAGCGGCCGGCGATGGCCTCCCGGCGGGCCTTGTTGCGGATGTGCGGCTGCCAGTCCAAGCGGTCGGAGGCGGAGCCGGTCATGACGACCTTGATGGCCCCCTTGGCGTCGTCCTCGTCGTGCCACTCGGGGTGCTCCCGGACAATGGCGTTGTAGAGGTCGACGCAGATGCGCCGGCTCATGCAGACGACCATCGCCTTGCCCTCCATCGCCGCCTGCCGCTGCTGGAAGTGGGCCACGAGGTCGCGGGCGATGAGGCCGACCCGCCGCTCGGCCCCCACCACGGCCTCCAAGGCCGCCCACTTGCTCTTCAGCTTCTCCTTGCGGGCCACTTCCTCGCCCTCGGTGGCCTCCTCGAAGTCCTCGTCCAGCCGCGGCCTCTCCCGCTCGTCCAGCGCCAGCTTCGCCAGCCGGCTCTCGTAGTAGATGGGCACGGTGGCCCCGTCCTCCACCGCCCGCTGGATGTCGTAGACGGAGATGTAGTCGCCGAAGACGGCGCGGGTGTTGCGGTCGTCCACCTCGATGGGGGTGCCGGTGAAGCCGATGAAGCTGGCGTTGGGCAAGGCATCGCGCATGTGGCGGGCGAAGCCGTCGACGAAGTCGTACTGGGAACGGTGGGCCTCGTCGGCGATGACGACGACGTTGGGCCGCTCGGAGAGCAGCGGGTAGCGGTCGCCCTTCTCCTCGGGGAAGAACTTCTGGATGGTGGTGAAGACGACGCCCCCGGAGGCCACCTGGAGCAGCCGGCGCAGATCGGCGCGGTCCTGGGCCTGGACCGGGGTCTGACGCAGCAGCTCGTGGCAGCGCGAGAAGGTGCCGAAGAGCTGGTCGTCGAGGTCGTTGCGGTCGGTGATG
>JAJZQK010000091.1 GCA_021847625.1 Chloroflexota bacterium | reverse complement strand
GGCGCATGCGAACGGGGACCGCCGGCCCGCCATCCGGGATAGAGGTTCACGTGCCGAAAGATCTCGACCTTGCCCTCGGGTCCCATCTGCGCTATAATCGCTTCGAATGTCCTATGTGGGACCAAGCTCAGTCGGAGTCTTAGTTTTGGCTTACATCAGTAGCCTTGCCGACTGCCAAAAGGTTGCGTGGAAGACGGTGCCAACCCCTACCGTAGAAGAGTATCTGGAAATCATCTATACGCTGGCCAGCGACGGCGCGGAGGCCATCGGCGCCCGCCTGGCGCAGGCCCTCGGCGTATCCCCGCCGACGGTGACTGCCACCTTGCAGCGGATGGCCCGTGATGGGCTCGTCTCGTTCGGCCCGCACAAGCAGGTCCGGCTCACGGAGCACGGGAAAGAGGCCGTGGAGAGCCTCCTGCGCCGCCATCGCCTATCGGAGCGGCTGCTGGTCGACGTACTTGGATTGAGTTGGCACGAGGCGCACGAAGAGGCGTGCCGGCTGGAACATGCCATATCGCCCAGGGTCGAGGAGCAGCTCAGGCGAGTACTGGGTGAGCCGAAAACCTGCCCCCATGGCAACCCAATCCCCGGCACCGCCGGCGATGTGGCCATGCAGGAGCAACGGCGCTTGGTGGATATCCCCGCGGGGGACACCGTAGAGATATGTCGTGTGGCGAAGCGGGCCGAGGAAGACGCCAGTCTGTTGCTCTACCTGGCCCAGCACGACCTCAAGCCCGGGGCACGAATCTACGTACGAGAGGTAGCTCCCTTTAACGGGCCGGTGATCTTGCAGGTTGATGGCATGGACGTGCCGCTCAGCCGGGATCTTGCCGCGATCCTGTGGGTGGTGCCAGTCTCGCCTTAACCAGATGCTCTGCGCCGCAGGGCGCAGCTATTCCCGCCGCCGCTGGTAGCCGCCAGCGGCCGCGTGCTATAATTCGCGCGGCAGAACGCGCGGTGTCGTTGGCAGCGACGCGCGACGCCACCGTCCAGCCAGGAGGTTTCAGAAGATATGTCCGGACACAGCAAATGGGCACAGATTAAGCGACAGAAGGGCGTGGCGGACACCAAGCGCGGGCAGCTGTTCACCAAGCTCGGCCGCGAACTGAGCGTCGCGGCACGCGAGGGGGGGCCCGACCCCGACCTCAACGCTCGGCTGCGTCTGGCGGTTCAGAAGGCTCGCGAGTCCAACATGCCGATGGATAACATCGAGCGGGCCATCAAGAAGGGCTCCGAAAAGGGCGACGGCGCCAACCTCGAGGAGATCGTGTACGAGGGCTACGGCCCGAGCGGCGCGGCCTTGTTCGTCGAGGCCCTTAGCGACAATCGTAACCGCAGCGTGGCGGAGATTCGCAATGTGTTCACCCGCGCGGGTGGCAGTCTTGGTGAGAGTGGCTGCGTGGCCTGGCTCTTCGATCAGCGCGGCGTGATCACGGTCGACGCCGCGGAGGTCGACCCGGAAGAGGTCGCCCTGCAGGCCATCGACAGCGGCGCCGACGACGTCCAGGTGGCGGACGGGGTGGTCGAGGTCTATACGGCCCCCAGCAATCTCGAAGACCTTCGCAAGAGTTTGGAAGGGCAGGGCGTGCCGATCGATTCCGCCGAAGTGAGCATGATCCCCAAGACAGCGCTCGAGCTCGAAGAGAAGGAAGCGCTCTCGGTCCTGCGTTTGGTGGACAGGCTGGAAGACCTCGACGACGTGCAGCGCGTCTATACGAACGTCGACTTCTCCGCCGAGGTCATCGAGAAGTACGAGAGCTAGAGCGGCGGCGTGCTTACTCTTGGCATCGACCCCGGCACGGCCATCACCGGCTACGGCCTGGTCCGTAGCGAAGGTGATAGCCAGTCCCTCGTCGACTGTGGAGTAGTGACGACGCCGTCCGGCCTGGCGCTGCCGCAGCGTCTGCTAATCCTCTATGACGGGCTCTCGGCATTGGTGGCGAACTGGCGTCCCGATCAGGCGGCCGTGGAGCAGCTATTCTTCAGCCGCAACGTGCGCACGGCGCTCGCGGTCGGTCACGCTCGCGGGGTGGTGCTGCTCGCGTTGGCCAAGGCTCAGGTCCCCGTGGCCGAGTACACCCCCGGCGAGGTAAAGCAGGCGATAGTCGGCTACGGCCGCGGACGCAAGGAGCAGATCCAGGAGATGGTGCGCATCATCCTCGGCCTCGAGGCCGTTCCGACACCCGACGACGCGGCCGATGCCCTCGCGTTGGCCCTTTGTCATGCTTACAGCGAGCGCACCCGGCGGCTGCTGGCAGCAGCCGCCGGCAATTCTGCCGACCGGATTGGGAAGCGGGGCGATGATAGTAGGAGTTCAGGGCGCCCTCGAGGCTAAGCTGCCCGAAGGCGCTGTTGTGCGCGTCGGGGGCGTGAGCCTCCTCGTACAAACGCCCTTGTCGACACTAGGTCGGCTCGGCCCGGAGGGCAGCCCGGTCCATCTGTTCACGCATCTGCACGTGCGAGAAGATGCTCTCGCCCTGTTCGGCTTCGCCACTCCGGACGAACTGCGCACCTTCCAGCTCCTCATCGCCGTCTCAGGAATTGGTCCCCGCCTGGCGCTGTCGATACTATCCAACCTCTCGCCGGACGCCTTGCGAGTGGCGATCGCGAGCGATAACGTCGAACTGCTCACCCATATTCCGGGCGTGGGGAAGCGAACCGCCGGGAGGCTAGTACTAGAACTGCGCGGGAAGATCGGGCCGGTCTCAGCCGAGGCCCCCGTCCCGTCGGCTCCCCCCAGCGAGGATCTGGTCACCGCCCTGGCGGGCCTGGGCTACAACCCAGCGCAGATCCAGGGTGCGCTGCGCTCGCTGCCCGCCGACACTTCCCTCACCCTTGAGGACAAGATCGTCCTTGCTCTGCGCTATCTCGCTCCCCAGTAACATCACGGACATCTTCACGCCCCATTAACCACCAGCCCCCCCCATATTTGCCCTTGCTATGTAGCGAATTTCGCATGAATAATGTAGATACATACATTCACTAGGTTGACAGTCTGTTACCCGGGTGGTAGTATAACGCCGTAAAGTGATACACGGTTATGGCTAGCATCGCAGCGTCACTGGCCTCGGTTGGGGGATTAGAAATGGCAGGAAACGCGGAAATAGCGATGACCCTTCAGGAGCTCGGCAAGGAAATCGCCGAGCTGGACAACGCGCGAGAGAGCCTGCAGCGCGAGCGCAAGATCTACCGCCGCCTAGGGTTCTCCATAGAACGTCTCAATTTGCGCCTGCGCAAGGTCGAAGCACGGCGAGCCGAGTGCAAGGACCTGATGCGCCGCTGCAAAGGGGCCCAGCGGGACAACACGTCCGGACTGCCCGGCATCGCCGCATCGTACAAGTCATCGCCAACGACGTAGATACGCACCTCGCCCGCGGGCGCCTACGCCAAAGAGGGACGGGGAAACGTCTCTCTTTTTCCTTTTCGCCGAGCCCAGGCCGACCCCCAACGCGCCTCCCTCGCTCCCCGCCTCCCCCAGCCACCGCTCCTTTCTCCCTTCCCGTCGTGCGCACCCCACGGGGCCTATAATCGCCCGAGCTAACCCATCGTGCCGGCCGACCGGATTCTTGACACTGTAGGCAAGAGAACTTAAGATTTAAGTGTCTCGAAGTTCGAATTATACCGGGGCTAATTCAACACCGGGTTTGGAGTTCCTTGGTCATGCCTACCGAAGAGCAGACCCTAAGCCAGTCTGAAGAGGAGTACCTGGAATCCATCTACAAGCTGACCCGCAAGGGGCGGCCGGCCCGCACCGACGACATCGCCATGGCGGTAGGGGTGTCGCCACCGGCGGCAAGCGGGATGATGCGCAGGCTGGCGGCGCGAGGGGCCCTGCGCTACGTGCCATATGGCGGCGCCGAACTGACCGCCTCCGGCGAGGAACAAGCCCTACGCGTCGTCCGCCGCCACCGGCTCATCGAGCGCCTCCTTACCGACGTTCTCAAGATCCCCTGGGACGCCGTCCACGACCAGGCTTGCCGTCTCGAACATGCGATCATGCCCTCTGTCGAGGCCAAGATCGAGGAAGCTATCGGCGGGGCTGATACCTGCCCGCACGGCCAGCCGATCCCGACCCCGGAGGGTCGGGTGGAGGCCGAGGATGCCCGCGCCCTACCCGAGGTCGAGCCCGGCACGCGCGTGCGCATCACCCGCGTGACCTCGGAAGCCGCGGAGTTCCTACGTTACCTTAGCTGCCTGGGCCTGTTGCCGCGAGTGGAGATCTTGGTCGAGGCCAAGGCCCCGTTTGACGGACCGATCATGGTGCGGGTCGGCGATGCCCACTACGCCCTTGGGCGCGACGTCGCCTCTTCGATAATGGTTAGTCCGGTTGCCTAGGCCACTGCTATGCTGACAGGCACGCTGACCGTCCAGGACGCCTCCACCGAGCGGCCGACCCTGACGATTGCCCTCGCGGGGAACCCGAACGTCGGCAAGTCGACCATCTTCAACCGGCTCACCGGGCTCGGCGTCACCACCGCCCACTATCCCGGCAAGACCGTGGAACTGAACGTCGGGACCACACAGTACGACGGAAGAATCCTGCGCGTCATCGACTTGCCCGGCGTCTACACGCTGGAAGCCATATCGGAAGAGCAGTGGGTCGCCCGCCGGGCGCTCCTGGACGCCAAACCGGACGTGGTGGTGGCCATCGTCGACGCCACTAACCTCGAACGTAACCTCTACGTGGTGTTGCAGCTCCTAGATCAAGAGGTCCCCCTCGTCGTCGCCCTCAATCTGGTCGACGAGGCCGAACGGGCGGGCGTGATCGTCGACGCCGAACTCCTGGGTCAGAAGCTGGGCGTGCCGGTGATCCCCGTGCAGGGGACGACGGGACGGGGAATCGACGGCCTGGTCTCCACCGCCGTGGCCTGCGGGCAGGACCGCAGCCTCTGCCGGCCCTCGCCGCCCGTCTACGGCAAGGACGTGGCCGAGCACATCGCCGAGCTGGCGTCCCTCGTCGCCAGGAAGACTCCCGAGCTGAGCCCCGCTCTCTCGCCAAGAGGCGCCGCCGTGCTTCTTCTGGAGAACGATCCAGAAGTGACCTCGCTTCTGCGGGAGACGAAGGGCGGGGGCGAGATAGTCAGGCGCAGGGAGTCGCTGGCCCGCCATATCGAAAAGGAACACGGCGAGTCCGTGGAAATGCGGATCGCCCGCGAGCGCCACGGCCTGGCCGGCGCCCTTGCCGGCGAGGTGCGCGGGCGTCCCCCCCGCAACGAGCCTCTGGCCGTGCGGCTCTGGCGTTGGTCGATCTGGCCATGGACGGGCTTGCCGATTCTGGCGCTTATCCTCGCCACCCTCTTCGGCACGCTCTACCTGTTAGGCAATCTGCTGAGCGTCGGCCTCGACCTACTATGGACGACCTACGTGTCTCCGGTGATCGTCGCGGCGCTCACGACGGCATTCGGCGCGGGCCTTATCACGGACGTCCTCCGTTGGGGCCTCGACGCCGGCACCTTCGCCATCCTCTCCGTGGGCGTTCCCTACGTGCTGGTCTTCTACTTCATGCTCGCCTTTCTCGAGGACTCGGGCTACCTAAACTCAATCGCCTTTCTGCTCGACAACGTGATGCACCGCTTCGGCCTGCACGGCCAGGCGGCTATTCCCTTGGTCGCCGCGGCAGGGTGTAACGTACCGGCGATGATGAGCCTACGAACCATGACCAGCATGCGCGAGCGGATGATCGCCAGCACCCTGGTCGTCATGGTACCCTGCACGGCACGCATCGCCGTTATTATGGGCGTAGTCGGCCGCTACGCGGGTTGGCCCGCGGCCGTGGCCCTCATTGGCACCGTCACCGCCATCACGATTGCCTCCGGCCTCGTCCTCAACACGATTCTGCCCGGCAGTTCCAGCGGCCTAGTGATGGAGATGTTCCCCTTCCGCCTACCGCATGTCCGCACGGTTCTGCACAAAACATGGTACCGCTTGCACGATTTTGTCTTCGTCGCCTTCCCGATCGTGATGATCGGCAGCCTGGGGCTCGGCACGCTCTACGAAACGGGCTGGATCTGGCCGATCGCCAAGCCCCTTGAGTCGGTGGTCGGGGGACTGATGGGGCTGCCGGAGGTGGCCGGACTCGTCCTTATCTTCGCCGTCCTGCGCAAGGAACTGGCAATGCAGCTCCTCGTGGCCATCGCCGTCACGCAGTACGGACCGCTGGCCCAGAACCTACTGCACTTCATGGACGCGAAGCAACTGTTCGTCTTCGCTCTGGTGAACACGATCTACTTTCCCTGCCTGGCGACCATTGCCGTGATGGCCCGCGACCTCGGCTGGTGGCGCGTTGCCGTGATCTCCACCTTCACCGTCGCCCTGGCCGTGTTGACCGGGACGGCGGCCAACCATATCCTGGCCCTCTTCTAAATAGTCCGGCCTTATCCTTGCTGTACGGCCAGCTGCTGGAATAGTCTGGCTGCCGTTCTGCTGTCATTCCCGCGGAAGCGGGAATCCATCCGGTGAGTGCCCATACCAGAGACTGGATCCCCGCCTACGCGGGGATGACAAGAGCGCTGGGAACGCCACCTCAACCCCTGGAACCACTGGCGGCAGCGAGCTCCCCGGCAGCAACGGCTATGTCGTGCTATTTAGACGGCAAGCAGCGGCCGGGTGGCAAGACCTCCGGTCGCCGTTTGCGAGACATTATTCTTATGTAATGCTAATTTTCACCAGGCCGGCGCCAAACCACCCTTCGTGCCGCCGGTCTCCAGCGTTCCTTGATTAGCCCCGGCTGCGCCGCGCGAGGCCATAGACCCCCAGCGCCGTATAGGCGATGACCCCACCCAGCAGGGCCGTGTATAGCTGCGGCCACTGCATCAAGATCGCCAGGTTGGCGGGAACCACCACCAGGTAGCTCACCGCCAGGGCCAGAAGGCCCGCTTTGACCGCGGCGGCCACGCTCAGCCCCAGCCAATAGTTGCGGCTCCGCAGCAGAGCAAATACCACCACCAGCGCGGCGTTGCCGAGAATTATATACGGCACCATTACCACCATCGGCAGCGGCAGTACCCCGCGGACCAAGGCCATCAGCGACGGCAGAACGCCTACCATCACGGCCCCACCCACGCCAACGGTGGATACGGACACGAGCAGCAAGGCGTTCACCAGTGGCCCCGTCACCTGCTGGTCCCAGCCAAGGCCGGGGATTATCAGGCTCAACGACAGCAGCAAGGCCATCTTGGCTGCCATGGCCCAATCGAACGACCACTGCCGCGCCCCAGCCTTCATCCTTTTCATAGTCACTCCTCATACGCAAGCGGCAGACGACGCCGCCAGCGAACTATCGGCCGAGCCTCGCTGGCGGCTCGGCCTGCGCCTACCGTTCTCCAACTATCGCCTTCAGTCTAGTTATATCATGAAGGACCAGGACCGAACCAAGGATAATCCCGTCTTCACCCGGAATTGGCGCCTAGGACCATTATGGCCTTGGCTGGACATTTGCGGATGCACGAGTAACACCGACGACATCTGTCCTTGATCGTCGTCACAAGACCGGTCATCGGCACCCATCCTTCTTCGGTTCACATCGCCGCGGGAGAGCCCACCGGCGGCCGGCCTGGCGAACCGGAGCGACATCGCCGGCTCGCGCCGCCCGCCCGTCCCTCCCCCGGCCCGATGGCCTTGGGAATCTAGGGCGTCGGGCCATCGGCAGTTGCGTCTTCGCGTTCCGGATTGTGGTCCGCCCGGAAAGCCAGCAGCTGCAGCTCGCGGGATAGGTCCACCTGCCGCACCGTGGTCCCCTCCGGCACCGAGAGCACCACCGGGGCGAAGTTCAGGATCGCCTTGATTCCTGCCTCCGTCAGCCTATCGGCCACGGCCTGCGCGCGCTCTTCGGGCGTGGTCAGGATGGCAATCTCCGCCCCTTCTTGCCTGACCACGTCCACTAGGTCGTCGATATGGTGCACCGTCGCCCCGTCGACTTGCCCGCCCACCTTGCGCGGATCGGTGTCAAAAGCGGCAACCAGGCGGAAGTTCCGCCTCGTGAAGCCGCGATAGCGGGCCAAGGCGGAACCCAGGCTCCCCAGGCCGACGAGGATAACCCTTCTCTCGCGGGTCAGCCCGATGAAGCGGGTGAGATGATACAGCAGCCGTTTCACCTCGTAGCCCACGCCGGGCGTCCCGAAGTGGCCTAGTCGATACGGCCCAAGGTAGGAGAAGTCCTTGCGGACCTGCGCCGCGTTGACCCCCGCCGCCGTCGCCAGCTCCTGGGACGAGACCGTGAAGACTCCATGTTCCGCCAGTTTCTCTAAATAGTCGATGTATGCCGCAATCCGCCCCACGGTTTCGTCGGGGGCGTCGTTGGCCGCCATTCACTACCCTCCAGAGAGATCTCGCGCCTGTTCTCGCCGCCTTGCGGCGGTCTCAGTCGCCTCTTAGGCCTTGCCCCGACTGGCCAGCATCTTCTTCACCCTCGCGGCGAGCTCTGTCGGCCGCACAGGCTTGATGAGGAACTCGTCCACGTGCGGCGTTTGGTCCGTCGGGAACGCTGCCGCGTACTGCGTGCGCGGGATGGACGAAACCATGATCACCGGGATGTTGCTCAGTTCGGAGTCCTCGTGCAGGTCGCGGCTCATTCGCAGTCTGTCCAGAATCCAGGACATCATAACGTCGAGGATTGCCAAGTCCGGTTTCTGCTCTCGGGCAACCTGGATTCCCTGCTTGCTATCGCTGGCAGCCAGAACGGAAAGACCCTCGGCCTCTAAGGGCGCCCTAGTTGACTCCACGTAGTCGATGTCGTCGTCGACAATCAACACCTTGCCCGCCGTTGCGCACTCCCTTCCCCCTGTTGCGAGGGGTTCGTTCCGAAATCGGCAACCGCTGCCCGAAGATTATCTTCGTGAAGCCGTTCACAAACATTATACACCCTCCAAGGGCCTTGTCAATATATCGGAGAGTGATCTTTGGCACGCATTTCGGCCTACGGGAAGGCGTGGGCTTCTTCTTGGGGCCTGGACCGGAATTTGCCGTAGTTGGGAGGAGGGGCTGTGGCGTGGCTAGGCAGGCGACGCAGGTCACGCCCGCAAGAACGATTGACGTTGCCCAAACCGAGTGGTATTGTTGACATTGGCAATCGCCTTTGTATACTATCTCTTAGTGAGAAGACGTCGCCGCTCTCGAGAAGGAGGAACCGACCGTGTCCGACAAGGTCAATTTCAGCGAGGAGCAGATTCGCCGCTACAGCCGCCACATCATCCTCTCGGAG
>JAJZQK010000090.1 GCA_021847625.1 Chloroflexota bacterium | reverse complement strand
TCGCGCAGGCGATCCTTGTCGGCCTCGGAGGGCACGGTGCCCACGGGCACGGATACGAAGGCGCAGATGCCCATGCCTTTGATCTCGTGGGGATAGCCCACCACTGCGGCCTCGGAGACGAGGGCGGAGGTGGAGGAGGTCACCACCGCCAGACCCAACCCGTAGAGCATCGCCGCCAGCAGGAGAATCGGGAACGAGGCGCCAAAGGCCACGCCGCCCACGGCGACGGCGCTGATCCCCAGCCCCAGGGCAATCAGCGGCCGGCGGCCAATCCGATCGGACGTGCGGCCCATCACGGGCTTCGACAGCGTCGTCATCAGCAGCTGGGCACCGAAGATGATGCCGATTTGCCAGGTGTTCAGCCCCCCGGTCGCCATGGCGTACAGCGGCACGAAAGTCTCGAAGGCGCCAAAAGAGAAATACTGCATGGCCTCGGCGGCGGAGGTGACGAGGATCGGCCGGCTGCGCACCACGGCGCCCAGACCATCGCCCAGACGGGCCAGGCTCTTCCCGAGCGGCTCCGCCCCCGTCGTGCGCCCCGTATCCGGCAGGCGCCAGGCCAGCGCCAACGCCGTCAGGCCACCTATCCCGCAGACGAGGTAGAGCCAGCGGTAGGAGGCAAAGAAGAGCAGCGCCCCGCCCGCGAGGGGGGCGATGAAACGGCCCACGAGCGTGGCCGAAGAGTACCAGCCCATGCTCTCTCCCCGCCCTTTGACGAAGAGGTCGGCCACCAGCGCCATGGCCACCGGCCCGAAGATCGCCGTGGCCAGGCCGTGATAGACGCGCACGGCCACGAGCTGCCACGGCTCCTGCACCAGTAGGTACAAGAAAGGCGCGGTGGCGAAGACGAAGCCGGCCGCCAGTATCACCCACCGCCGGCCATAAAGGTCAGAAAGGCTGCCCGCCGGCAGGGAGACGAGGATGCCGACGACTGTGGAAGCGGCGGCGATGAAGCCAATGTCCGCCTCGCTAGCGCCCAGATCGTGTGCGAACAGCGGCAAGGCCGGCGTCTTGGAGATGGTGGAACTGAAGATGGCGAAGAGCCCGGTGCCGCAGAGCAACAAGAACGGGCTTGGTCGGCGCAACGACATGGCAATCGCCTCCAACATCGGTCGCGATGCTCGCCGGACGCCGGGAAGGCGGCGACCCTGGTGGCAGGTAGAATTCTAGCACCAGCGGACGCGCCGTCAAGACCACTTAGGCCGCACGCTGGCCGACTCAGGCCAGGCTATCCCGCCATCTCAGGTATCGCTCGAGGACAAACAGAGCTGCCGCGGCGCAGGCGGCCAGTACGGCCAGCCTCAACGCCGCCTCGAGCGTGGTGTAGTGCGGATCGGTTCCGGTGATCCAGGCGACAAGTGGCATCAAGTAGTTGGCAAAGAGCGCCATTAGCCCGGGCAGCGACCAGACCGCAGGCAGGGAGTTCGCCTCTGCGGCAATCCGCTTGGCATCCATCAGCCCAGCGGGCCTACCCTGCCAGTTGGGCGACCCACGCTGGGCCACCAGACCTCGACGACAGCCCGATAACAAGCCGAGGCCTCGGCCAGCTGGGGCGATCCCTATGCAGGAGCCCTCGCAAGGTACGTAACGGCGAAGGCGGAAGAGGTTCGATCGCACCTTGCATCCCCG
The DNA here is from genome assembly GCA_021847625.1 of Chloroflexota bacterium. The sequence goes on along the minus strand of JAJZQK010000090.1, from coordinate 7,714 downwards.
CTGCCGGTAGGAGATAGAGGGCCCCGACAGCACGGGGAGACGTTCTCTATTCGGGCTCCGAGGCGGGGTCCCCGGTGTACCAGTTGAACACGAAGATGCTCCAGACAAGGACGGCGTAGCCCACCAGGTACCCCGCCAGCACGTCGCTGGGCCAGTGGGCGCCAAGGTAGACGCGAGATGGCCCGACGAGAAGGATGGCCAATCCAGACCCCACCAGCGCCACCCAGCGGTACCATCCCGCCGGCCACCATCGTGCCGCGAGGTAGCCGACGATTCCGAAGAACAACACGTAGGTGACGACGTGCTCGCTGGGGAAGGAGAAATCGGTCAGCTTCTGGTAGACGGCAACCTCCGGAGCGGCGGGCCGGGGGCGCCTCACGATCTCCTTGATCGCGAAGGCGACGGCAATCCCGACGCCAGTGCCAAGGCTAACAAGTAACCCCTGGGGCAGCCCCTGCCACCACCACAGCAGCAGCGAGACCGTCACCACGAACGGCAAGAAGGGGATCGTAAAACCTATGAAGCTCACCCCGATCATCACGGTTCGAAACACCGGCTCTTGAACCGATTGCAGCGCCCGCGTGATCGCAAGGTCCGTTTGCCATTGCGCGCCTTCCACGAGCGCGATGCCCATTGCCATGACGACGATGATCGCCGCGCCGCTCGTGGCAAAGAGCACCAGCCAGTTCGGGGAAGCCCAGTCAGGCCTACGTCTCGTCGGCATGCCAGTTCTCGAGCCCCACTTTCACGGCGGCCGCTACCGGCACGGCCAACAACACGCCGAGAATGCCTGCCAGGGCACCGCCGGCCAGCACGGCGAATATTATCCCTACCGGATGCAGTTCGACGGCCCGCCCGAGGACGTTCGGCGATACCACCTGATCCTCTACCTGACGCAGGATCACATAGAACAGGACGACGCTTACCAGAAGGCCCAACCCGCCGTGCGTGAGCGCCACAATGCCCGCGATCGTCCCCGCCGCCACCGGCCCGGCGAAGGGGACGATCTCGAGAAACCCCGTGGCGACGGCGATAGGCACCGCGTATGGCAGTCTGAACAGCAGGAACAGGCCAAGCCAGGTGGCGATGGACATGAAGGAGATGAGGAAGAGGATGCCTCGCAGATAGCGGCCTAGCACGAGGTTGACCTGCCAAAGGATGTACTCCGCGCGAGACCGCGCGGGAGCCGGCACGAGATTCAGGGCCCATTTGGTGATGCGCTCCCGGTCTATCAACAGATAGAAGAGAAGCACCAGCGAGAGGAAAGCGTTGAAGCCGAACTCGATCACGCCCCGGGCGACGCGCGCTGCCTCCTGCGGCGTGCCCAAGAAATCGCGCACCGCGCGGACGAGGGTCTGGGCGAGCAGCGAGGCTTGCAGCTGCTGCCCAAAGACGACCACCTCCTCCCCACCAAGAAGCTGCCTCAACAGGTTGGCAAGGATGAAAGGCAGGTTGGCCACGAACAATGTCGTGTCGCGCACGAGCGTCGGCCCAAAGATGGCGAACAGGGCGGCCAGCGGGCCAAAGACCAGCACGTAAAGAAGCACCACCGCCGCCACCCTCGGCAGGCGTAGACGCCACTCCAGCCAATGCCCGATCGGACTCAGTATGTAGGCCAAAGCGATGGCTACGACAAAAGGCGCCAGGATGCCCCTGATCAAGTAAAGGAACACGCCGACGGCGATAATCGCCAAGGCGAGCACCCAGCCCCGCATCCTCATCTGGCTATCTGTCACTTCTGTCCTTCCTGCTGCCCATGTCTTGCCGCGGCCTAACCACCTTCTGTCAGGCTCGGCGCCAACCTGCCCACCACTCCCTTGGTATCTTCTGGCAGACCGTCCATGTTGCAGATTAGCACGGCGGGAGCTCTCGGGCAAGTCCGAGCGGCACGCCCATCGCTTCCGGCATGCGTCCGCCAAGGTCAAATGCGGAGCGTCGCACGTAGCAAGCGATTGGATGCCAGGCCGCCCATCGCCGATGTGGGGGAAAATGGTAAAGTAGGGAGTATTCAATTTCATCCCCGAGAACCCTGACGCTCCCGTCGTCTCCTTGATCGCCGAGCTGGCGCTTTTCAGCGTCCTCTACACCGACGGCATGCGGGCCCCGGTCCGTGACCTTGTCTCGGCATGGCGGCTGCCTGGTCGCGCACTCCTACTCGGTCTGCCACTTACCCTACTTGGCACCGCCCTCCTCGCCTGCTACGTCGTCGGCCTATCCTGGGCAGAGTCAGTTCTCTCATCGGCGCGGCGCTGAGTCCAACGGACCCGGTATTTGCCGCCGCCATCGTCGGGCGAGAGGGGATTCCCAGCCGGCTGCGCTTTCTCCTCAACGTCGAGAGTGGCTTGAACGACGGCCTCGCCTTGGCCATCGCCCTCTTCCACAGTAGCCTGAGCCTCCGGGAATGGCTAGTAGCGGCCTGATTCGGCCCAAAGGGGTTCGCCTCTGTCGCGTACGGACTGCTGATCTTCCAAGACCTGGCAATGGGGGCGTGGAACTCATCCACCTGATCGCGCTGGTGATCACCATCTCGATCATCGCCCACTCTTCGAGCGATGTCCCCATCGCCCATTGGTTCGCGTCGACCGCGAACGACCATGAATAAGGAGGGGTTGCCTTTCGACAACCCCTCCCAGAGTAGCTGTGCCGTTGAGATCGGTCTACTTACTGCCCGATGTACTCGGACTCAGGATGCATGCCAATCCAGGCGCCCAGCATCGCCGTGCCTAAACCCAGGGCAATCGCCACGAAGGCGGCCCAGGCCTCGGCAGAGGTAAGGAACGCTAGCGGAATAACCAGTACTAGCGCCGTGACGGTCGTAACAAGACCCCAAACGACTGTCGCGTTGAGTAAGGCCGGTCCCAAACCGCCGACGGCCAGCGACCGCGCCGAGACCCAGCCACCGATGAAGGTGGCAAGGAAGAACGTGATGATCCCCCAGACGGCCGCGCCTATGCCGATGGCAGCTACGGTGATAGGAACGCCAGGCGACACCGCCGTCAGTATGCCCAGGCCCAGGCTGGCCGAGAGAAGTTCAAAACCCAGCGCGGCGAACAGTCCGCCCAGGATGGCGCCCCATCTCATGAGATCAGACAGCTGGGCAAACACGTCGCTCCGAGCGCCCACGTCGCTTCGATCACGCGGATTCTGCATGATTCATTCACCTCCCATCTCTTAAGTGCACTCAAGAGTGCTCCGAATGCGTTAGCTACGCTCTGTTCCGGCCGCCGCTCCGACACTCTCCAATGCCCTCGCCGCGACCACGTGAATTATGTTGCATAATCGGTGCCAACCTATGCGAAGTAGCTGGTCTCCCAGCCAGCAGAAAGACCTCGAACGAAAGGTCTGGTGCATTTCTTGTGCACCGTTGCCTGTCCGACAGGTTACCTCAGTTGTAGCGTCCGAACCACGGCGGGCCGGCCGGTTAGCCTAGAATAGAAAGTAAGTGTAAACTGAATAGTAGAGCAGCGTTGTATGGCTGTGGATCGTCGTTCCAGAGCAAGCGGTGGCAGGGGGTTGATCGTGGCCGGTCGCGGCTCGGGCGGATCTCGTTTCTTGGGTCCTTGCATCCCTTAATCCAAATCGACGTTGGCCCAGTGACGAAGGCCCCTCGGCTCCGCTTTCGATGCCTGTAGGGAGAAACGTCGATCATAACCAGGCGCAGAAGTGACCGTGGGAGTGTCGAGTTGAAAGTAATTCGCCAAGTCGAACGGCCTCTGATACTAGTCGCCACCTTCGCGTTTGTCGTCGCGGTTACGCTGATATTACTCTCATACGCCATCTGGGTCATTGTCGATATCATCCTGGCCCTCACACTGGCGGCCGTCTTCAACCCGATCGTTCGGGTTATGCGCATCCCACAGGTGCCCAGGTTCGGCTGGCGTATCCCAAAGTGGCTCGCCGTGCTGATCATCTACTTCATTATCGTCCTCATCCTCGGGGCGATAGGCTACTTCATCGAAGTAGCCGTCGTTCCCGAGATCCGCCAACTGATTACCGGGGCTCCCAACGCCGTGCAGCGCTTCGCTCAGGAGTACGAGGCGTTTCGCCAAGCGTCGGGCCTCCAGAACATACTCCCGTCGGAGCAACAGATAGTTCAGGGCCTAAGCTCGGCCATCAGCTCGATAGGAAGCGCGCTGTTATCATCACTAAGCAGCGTGGAAGCGGCAATCTCCTCCGTGATCTTCTTCTTCGTGCAGCTTGCCCTCGTTCTGATTCTGACCGTCTTCCTCGTTGAGGAGGCTGACGTTCTACTGAGCTTCTGGATTAGGTTGTTTCCTGAAGCCGACCGCGAATTCGTGTGGGTAATGACGGGGCAGGTCGGCGACAAGGTCGGCTACTGGATACTTGGTCAGATCACGGTGGCGGTCACCAGCGGCATCATCGCCGGCCTTGGCTCCTACCTCCTCGGGCTTCCTTTTCCCGTACTCCTCGGCCTGGGCGTGACCATACTCGACCTCATACCGATGGTCGGGCCCTCCGTGATGACGATTCCCGCGGGGTTGCTTGCCCTCGCCATATCGCCACTGACGACCATTCTCACGGTCATCCTCTTCGTCGGCCTGTCAGTGCTGGACGGGCATGTCTTCAGCCCACTCATAACCGGCCGTTTCGTCCAGCTCCCCTTGAGCGTCATCATAATCGCCGTCCCTTTTGGCTTGGCCCTCTATGGTCCGCTAGGCGCGTTGCTTGCCATCCCCGTCGCCGCCGGAGCATCCATCGTCGTAAACGAGTGGTTCCTACCCTGGCTGCATATGCAGGAGGAGAGGCCGTTTGGTGGACGGCACGATGACACGGCGTCGGAAGAGGCCTAGCCAGGCCATGCAGCGGGCCGTGGATTCGTCTTTGTCACTTTGCGGCAGGGCGCTTTGCTTGTGGATGGCCTGGCACGATTCGTGCGGTGAACTTGGTATCTTCGGATCCGAGACGCCGATTACCTGATGTCTAAGTATGCCCGCAGAAGAAGAGAAGGGCATCCCTTACCCACGGAGGCAACGCTAGATTAGATGGAGGATAGCGAAGCAATGGCGAAGAGCTTGGAGCAACGAGCTGATCAAGTGACCTACAGTTTCGAGCAAGGCCCGGACGAAGTGTACCTCGGCATAAGCATGGCGTCGATCTTCACGGCAATCGGGCTCTACATGACTGGGCATCGGGACAACGCCTTTATGGTTGGCATGCTCGGCACATCGTTTGCTGTCACTGGGCTGCTGCTCAAACTAATCGGCATGACCCGCGGCCGCGTTTCCTGACGGTAGCCGCGGTCCGTTCTGGAATCGCATAGGAGTGGGTAGGCCCGAGCAGACCGGCCTACTTACTCCCGCCGGTACGCTCGCCAGGCGGTTAGGGTTCCTGGCGAGCTCGCTTGTCCAGCGCAAGCGCTCTAGCAAACTGACGATTTCCTGAGTCGCGGTCTCTGGTGCTAGCGATCGGCAGCCACCTCCCGAGGCACGGACAAGGGAGATAGCCGAACTACGTGAGCCGGGACCGGCTCGGTTCACAAATGGGGTTGACCATTGAACATTCTGTTCGCCGTTCACGACTGGGGTCTGGGCCACGCCACGCGCGACTTGGTGCTCATTAGAGCGCTCGTCGCAGCGGGCAATAGCGTAACCATTCTCTCGACGGCACGCGCCCTCAAGCTGCTGCAATACGAAATGGGGCATGCCTGCGACTTCGTTGAGCTGCCTGATATCCCTAAACCTCTTAGTCGCCAGGCGTTCTGGTTCTATGTGAAAATGAGCCTGGACCTGCCAATCGTCTTCTGGACCTTCTGGCACGAGCACCGCTTCGTCCGGGACTTATGCCGGACCCGTAAGTTCGATCGCATCGTCTCCGACACGCGCTACGGCGTGTTCTCGCGCGACATCCCCAGTTACTTCATCGTCCACTCCCTTAGGCAGATCATCCCCGGGCGGCCCTTCGTTCTGGAGGGAGGTGTGGAGGCGGTCCAGCAGCGCCTTTTGGACGGGGCCCGGAAGATCCTGATTCCCGATCAGGAGTGCGATGGTCTGGCTGGAGACCTCTGCCACAACCTCGCCCTCAACTGGAACGGCAAGCTCGAGTACATGGGCATCCTCTCCAGCGTTCGGCGCCAGCAGGTCGAGCCTGACATCGACTACTTCATAACCGTCTCCGGGGCCGAGCCCCAGAGAACCATCTTCGAGGAGATCGTCCTCGCCCAGGCCCATGGCCTCCCAGGGCGGGTGGTAATCACCCTTGGCAGGCCCGACAAGCCATACGCCGCCACGGACGACGGTCGTGTCGCGGTACACAGCTACATGACACGTGCCCAGCAGGAAGAGGCGATGAACCGGGCCCGCCTCGTCGTCAGCCGCTCTGGCTACACAACCCTCATGGAACTGGCCGAGCTGGGGAAAAGAGCCCTCTTCGTGCCGACGGTAGGCCAGAGCGAGCAGGAGTACTTGGGGACCTACCACGAGAAGCTAGGCAACATGCACACGGTGCTCCAGCGCAATCTGGACCTGGCACGCGATGTGGCCGCGGCAGAAAGATACAGAGGCATCAGGCTGGCCCATCCCACCCAAGAGACAGTCAACCAGTTCCTAGCCACGGTTTCGGGGTGATTGGCTGAGGTCCCTACGCAGGGCGAAGACGATAGGACCGCAGATCACCCATATGGAAGCCAGCCACACCAGGCGAAAGCCCAGTAGCATGGCGAGGCCCTCTGTGAAGGTGTATCCCCAAGCGACCGCTGCTCCCACACCGGTGGCTTCCACCACCCCGAGCTGGGTAGACACGGGTAGAATGAGGGCGGCGGTCAAGCCGAAGAAGTAGATGGTAGACGCCTCGTGGAAATCCAGGTTCGGTATTCCGACCCCCTGAGCGACAAGCAGGAAGGCCGTTGCCAGAATGAGCATGTACGTCGTGCCGATGAGGGCGGCTCGAACGATGGTATCCAGCCTGATGAACGCGATCAGTCCTTCAACCAACTCCAGCAACCCCTCGCCCACTACCGCCACTCGGCCCCGCCGAAGAAAATCGACGATCTGCTGACGAAACCAGTCCACCCAGTACAGGACGGCCACGCCGACGGCCGCCAGTCCGAAGAAGCCCAGAATCACCCACCGCAGCCAGGGCCAGGCCGGTATGCCAAGGATCACCAGAATGACCATACTGAACGTCGCCTCCACAATCAGGACGGCCGTCGTCGCCGCCGAAGAGCGCGCGAAATCGGCGCCCTCGATCCGCTCTAGCACCCAGTTGGTGGCATAGGTCCCGGCCGGTAGTGCTAACGTCATTTCGCCAACAGCATAGGCAAGCGCCAGCTGGCGTCGCGTGGTGTGGATCTCGAGAATTTCCAGGAAATTTCGAAACTGCCATCCCTTGAGGAGCAGGTAAGTTGCCGCGAAGCCGAACACAACGGCCAACGTGGAACGAGGAATACTGGCGATGCGGTCAAACAGTCGGGTGATATCGGACACGCTCAGGATGAAGACCAAAAGCGCGGCACTCACTAGCACCGGAACCGCAATCCTCGGATCCTTGAGCTTGTTTAGCCAGCCTTTGACCCTGTCCAGCAAGTCCCACCATCCTTCGTGCCCTCCGGCCCACGTGGCGATTGCCCCGGGCATCGACAAAATCACCTTGCTATGGGTAATCTGTCTGCCAACAGGACTCCCTGCACTGGGCTCTGCGTCCCTATGGAGGGAGAATGGACTCGGTTGGGTTGGACGTCTCACCCACCCCCGGGGCT
>JAJZQK010000089.1 GCA_021847625.1 Chloroflexota bacterium | reverse complement strand
CCTTGTGGTAATGCCGCCGAGCCGAGGACGACGTGCCCACGACGTTGACCTCGCTGTAGTGGATGAGATTGGCCTGGATAGTCGTCTCGCCCTTGCCGGGGAAGCCGGCGAAGAGGTTGACGATGCCACCCTTGCGGGCGAGCCCGATCATCTGATTCACGACCTGGGTAGCCCCGAAGGCCATTATCACGGCGTTCACACCTAGCCCCGACGTCTTGGCGGCCACGATCTCGGCCAAATCCTCGTTCAGGGGGTCCACGACCGTCGTGGCGCCCATCTCGCGGGCCACGTTTCGCCGATGCACATGCGGCTCGCTGACGATCACCTCGCCGGCCCCCGCCGCCCTCGCCAGCTGCAGGTGCATAAGGCCAATCGGCCCCGCGCCGACGATCAGCACGGACTGACCCAGCCGCACCTGGGCCTTCTCGTTGCCGTTTATGCAGCAGGCCAGCGGCTCGGCCAGGGCGCCCTCCTCGTAGGAGACGTGAGCGGCCAGGTGGCGAACGTTGCCCGCCGCCAGCGCCGGGCCGGGGACGGCGACGTACTCCGCGAAGCCGCCGTCGTATTCGTAGCCGATGGCCTTCCTGCTCACGCAGAGGTTGTCCATTCCGTGCGTGCAGTAGTAGCAGTTGCGGCAGGTGACGACCGGGGCCACGCTCACCCTATCGCCGACCCGGAATCCGCCGACCTCGTCGCCGACCTGGGCCACGGTCCCGGCCAGCTCGTGGCCGGTAATCCCCGGAATCCGCACCCCCAGGGTCTTCGTGCCGTCTACAATCCGCAGGTCGGTCCCGCAGACCGCGGCCGCCCGCGTCCTTATCAGGATCTCGTCGACCCCGATAGTGGGCGTGGGGACCTCTTCATAGCGCAGATCGTTGGCACCGTGCAGGACGACGGCTCGCATATCAGCCTACCACCTCATCGCTTGATGTAACATCCGGACTCTAGCACCCGCCCAGGTGACTGTCAAGCGAGTCAGGCTGCCTGTACTTGGGGGAACGGCGAACACTTATGGCATGGTTCAGGAGGGCGGATAGACAGAGTCACAGTTTGATGCCAACGTCACCCCCGCGAAAGCGGGGGTCCAGGCAGCCATCGGCGGATTTCCTGGATGCCCGCTTGCGCGGGCATGACGATCTCTGGGGAGTCCGCCTTCACTAGACTGTCACTCTGTGGGCGAACCATCCCACACTTATGCCCCGTTGGCACGCGACCTGCGTTTAGGAGCGCGGAATGAGCGGTTTCGCTAGGGTTGCGGATACTAGACGAATAGCCAAGTTCGCGTTGGTTGGCGTGACGGGGATGATTGTCAACACGGTGGTGCTGTACCTGGGGCACGACGTAGGGCATATGCCCCTTCTGATCGCTTCGGCGCTGGCGGTCGAGACGGCGATACTCAACAACTTCCTCTGGAACAACCTTTGGACCTTCTCCCAGCGCGACTTCAACTGGGACCGACTAGCGAAATTCAACCTCGTCTCCTTGGGTGGGTTGGTGATCACGGTCAGCATCCTCTACGCGCTGGTCCAGTGGTTCGGGCTCTACTATCTGGTGGCAAATCTCCTGGCTATTTCCGTGGCGACGGGCTGGAATTTCATGATCAATTCCATCTGGACCTGGGGCAGCGTCACCTAGCCACCGGACCAAGCTGCGCCATTTGGCACCAGACCGACACAATGGTCTTTCCACCTCAGATGGCGGTTGAGAAGTTGCCGACGAACCTTGCCTAACCACATAGGAAATGCTATACTCTACGCAGTAGAAAGGTCCGCGGACAAAAGTGGGTTCATCCCACTTTTATTATTGCTCATTTAGCTGTTTCGGTTGCTAGATGCAGACCCGGACGAGAGAAGAGAATCGTGCTTGCGAATATGACGGGAGGTTCGCCTCATCGATGAAGAGTGATTTCATCTCCGCCATCAACCAGCTTTGTAGCGAAAAGGGCGTTCCGAAGGAGGTCGTCCTCCAGGCTGTCGAGGCAGCCCTTATCTCCGCCTACAAACGCAACTTCGCTAGCCCGGGCACGCAGCAGGTGACTGTGAAGGTTGATCCGCAGACTGGCCAGGCCCGCGTCTTTGTGGAGAAGCAAGTCCTGGCTGAGGTCAAGGACAGGCGGACGGAGATGACCCTTGCCGAAGCGAGGGCCATCAATCCAAACGCTCAAATGGGCGATAGTCTGGAAGTCGAGACGACGCCTAGCGATTTCGGCCGCATCGCCGCCCAGACGGCCAAGCAAGTCGTGCTGCAGCGTCTGCGCGAGGCGGAGCGGGATATGGTGTTCGAGGAGTTCCGCGAACGGGAAGGGGACATCGTCACCGGCGTCGTGCAGCGCGTGGAGCCCAAGGCTCTCGTGATCGACCTCGGTAAAGCCGAGGGCACGTTGCCGTCGACGGAGCAGGTGCCCGCGGAGCGCTACCACCTGGGTCAGCGGTTGAAGCTGTACATCGTGGAAGTCGAGCGGTCCCACCGCGGGCCGCAGATAATCCTGTCCCGCACCCACCGGAACCTGCTCAAGCGGCTGTTCGAACTCGAGGTGCCGGAGATCTACAACGGCATTGTCGAGATCAAGTCGATCGCCCGCGAGCCCGGCTCCCGTTCGAAGGTGGCGGTGCACGCGCGGCAGGAGGGCGTGGACCCCGTGGGGGCGTGCGTAGGCATGCGCGGGGTCCGGATCCAGAATATCGTCGGCGAATTGGGCGGCGAGAAGATCGATGTGGTACAGTGGCATGCGGAGCCAACCGCGTTCATTGCCAATGCGCTCAGCCCGGCCCAGGTCATCCACGTCGACGTGAGCGAGCCTGATAAGACGGCCACGGTGATAGTGCCCGAGAGGCAGCTGTCGCTCGCCATTGGCAAGGAAGGACAGAACGCCCGCCTGGCGGCCAAGCTGACGGGCTGGCGCATCGATATCAAGCCTACAGCAGGGCTCGCGGCAGCCAAGCCGGCCGAGAGATCGGGGAACACCGAGAGCGGCCAAGGGACTGGCGGCAGCGAGGCTCCCTCGCAAGGGGAGGAGGGTGAGGAGTAGGGTCCGTTGGCCCGGATCCTAGACAGGCGATGCCAGCAAAAGGACCTCGTCCTAAACCGATCCCGCAGCGCAGCTGCGTTGCTTGCCGGCAAGTGAGACCAAAGCGCGAGCTCGTGCGCGTCGTGCGTACGCTCTCCGGTGAGGTGGAGGTTGATCCCACCGGCAAGAAAGCTGGTCGCGGGGCCTACCTCTGCCGCAGGCGCGGATGCTGGGAAATGGCAATACGAAAGAAGAGTCTGGAGCATGCTTTGCAGACGGCAATCAGCCCAGAAGGCAAGGCGGCATTGCAGCAGTTCGGCAACGAGCTTCCGGAGGAGCAGAGCGATTAAACGCCTATAGATAGAGACGTTGGTCGATTTCCATCCTGCCGGCTGGGACACGTAGTAAGCGTCGGAGCGCTGAGTCACGAACTGCTGTTTGGAGCATTCGACTCAGCGCTTTTGGTTGAGCAAACAGAGGAGGAGATAGCCTATGAGTCGTAACCCAACCCGACGCCCACCGCGTAGCAATCGAGGCCCGAGCAGAAGGGGAGGCCGGCCAGCGGCGCGTCCACCGGTAAACGAGGCTAGGACTCCTAGCACCGGTACCCGCACGCTCGAGCGTCGATCCATCGAACTGCCGGCTACCCTTTCGGTCAAGGACCTCGCCGACATCCTTGAGGTCAACCCGGCCCAGGTAATCAAGTCACTGCTGGGCCATGGGGTAATGGCAAATATCAATCAGAGCATCGATTACGATACGGCCAGCACAGTTGCAACTGAGCTAGGCTTTGACGTTCAGCAGCCGACCGCGGCCGCGCCGGCAGCGGCGCCAGCCGAGGTACAGAAGGCCAAGCCGCTCTCACCCGAAGAACAGGCGGCGATGGTGGAGCGGCCGCCAGTCGTCACAATCATGGGTCACGTCGACCACGGCAAGACGAGCCTCTTGGACGCCATCCGTCAGACGAAGGTGACGGAGAGCGAGGCCGGGGGCATCACACAGCACATCGGCGCCTACCAGGTCGAGATCCACGGCAGGAAGATCACCTTCCTGGACACGCCTGGTCACGAGGCCTTCACTTCGATGCGGGCGCGCGGAGCCCAGGCGACCGACATCGCCATAATCGTGGTCGCCGCCGACGATGGGGTAATGCCCCAGACGATGGAGGCGATTGACCACGCGCGGGCCGCCAACGTGCCGCTCATCATTGCGATCAACAAGATCGACAAGGCCGACGCCAACCCCGATCGTGTGAAGCAGCAGCTCGCCGACCTAGGCGTGATTGTCGAGGAATGGGGCGGCGATACGGTCGCCGTGCCAGTCTCAGCCAAGCGCAAGACGGGCATCGACCACCTACTGGAGATGATCCTGCTCGTCGCCGAGATGGGCGAGCTCAAGGCCAACCCGAAGCGCCGGGCTACCGGCGTCGTCATCGAGGCCAAGCTCGACAAGGCCCGAGGCCCGCTGGCCACAATCCTCGTCCAAAGTGGGACGCTGAAGGTCGGCGACTACGTCGCCGTCGGCACAACCTACGGTCGCGTGCGCGCGATGTTCAACGACACAGGTAAGAATATCAAGCGGGCCGAACCTGCCTTCCCCGCGGAGATCCTGGGCCTGGAGAGCGTGCCCGAGGCGGGCGACGTCGTCAAGGCGCTCGCCAATGAGAAGGCCGCCCGTACAATGGCCCAAACCGAGGCCCAGCGGCGCCAGGAAGTGGCCAGCCAGCCGGGCAAGGCCGCGGTTTCACTAGAGGAACTGTTCGGCCAGATCGAAGCCGGCCAGGTCAAGGACCTGAACATCGTCCTCAAGACCGACGTGCAGGGTTCCATCGATCCGCTGCGGGTGTCGCTGGAACGTTTGAGCACCGATCGAGTGCACGTGCACGTGATCCACGAGGGAACGGGCAACGTCACCGAGTCTGACGTGCTGCTGGCGATGGCCTCGAAGGCCATCATCGTCGGCTTCAACGTGCGCTCCGAGCCGGGCGCCGTGCGCCGGGCCGAGACCGAAGGCGTAGATGTGCGCTCGTATAGCGTCATCTACAATCTGATCGACGACGTCCAGAAGGCGCTCACCGGCATGCTCGAGCCCGTGTATCGCGACGTGCTAGAGGGGCGCGCGGAGGTCCGCCAAGTCTTCCGCGTTAGCCGCACCAGCGCCATCGCCGGTTCGATAGTCTCGGAAGGCAAGATCACTCGTGGCGCCATGGCCCACGTCGTGCGCGATGGCGAAGTCTTGCACGAAGGTCGCGTGGGAACCCTCCGCCGCTTCAAGGATGACGTGCGCGAGGTCCTGGCCGGTTTCGAGTGCGGCATCTCCGTCGAGGGGTTCAATAGCTTCGAGGAAGGTGACATTGTCGAAGCCTACGGAAAGGAGAGAGTCAGCTAGAGGCTGCTCTGCACGTGACGATGCCCGGAGCACATTCCCGACGGATGGAAAGGATCAACGAACTCCTGCGGGATGAGATCGCCGATCTCATCCGCAAGGAGCTACAAGACCCACGCCTCGCGGGCATTCTCAGCCTAACGGACGTGGAGACGGCGCCCGACCTTTCTACCGCGAAGGTCTATGTAAGCGTGATGGGGAGCGGCGAGGACAAGAAAGCATCCCTCGCCGCGCTCCGTCACGCCGCGGGCTTCTTCCGCCACGAACTGACCCAGCGGCTGCGGCTGCGGCGCGTTCCGGAGCTCGACTTTCGCCTCGACGTCTCTATCGAACGCGGAGACCACGTGCTTTCGATAATACGCCAGCTGGAGCAGGAGCAGCAGGAAGAGCCAAACGAGCCGCAGAATGAAGAAGCCCCGGAAGACGACGAGGAGCCAGAGGAGGAATAACTGACTCACTTGGGCGAGGAACAGAAAGCAGAGCAGAGAAACGCGGCGGTGCGCCTACTTCGCGAAAGCCAACGCGTGGCAATACTGTCCCACATAAACCCGGACGGGGATACCTTGGGCTCGGCACTCGCGCTTAGCCATGGCCTCCGCCAACTAGGGAAGCGAACTGTTGTCTTCTGCCCCGATAGCTTGCCGGCCAACCTGGCCTTCCTGCCAGGGTACGAGGAGATACAGACCGACGGCGGGCTGCCGGAAGACCTCGACTTGATCGCCTTCGTCGACGCGAGCGACACCGGACGCCACGGGAGGCTCAGCATCCGCAATCGCGACGTCCCCCCGCACGTCCGCCTGCTCAACATCGACCACCATCAAACGAACGACCACTTCGGCGAAGTGAACTTCGTCGACTCCGACGCTGCTGCCACGGGCGAGCAGATCTACGATATTCTCCAGGCCTTGCAGGTGACGATTGACCTACCGATTGCCACCTGCCTGCTGACAGCCCTGGTGACGGACACCCAGGGCTTCCGTACGGCCAACACCACCTCCCGCACGCTGGCCATCGCCGCGAGGCTCCGCGAGATGGGGGCACCTCTCTCGGCGATCGTCGAGTGCGTGTACCGCAGCCGGACCCTCTCCAGCCTTCGTCTATGGGGCCTGGCCCTCAGCCAGCTGCAGTGCGAGAATGGGATCTGCTGGGCCCACATCATCCCCGAGATGCAGGAGCAGGTTGGGTCTCCACCTTTCGAAGGGGACGGCGTGGTCGACCTGATGGCGTCCCTGGGCAATACCCTCGCCGTGGTTCTCTTCAAGCAGACCGCGGATGGGATCAAGGTCAGCATGCGATCCTCGGCCAAGCTGAACGTGGCCGAGGTGGCCGCGAGGTTCGGCGGCGGCGGCCACCCACGCGCGGCAGGTTGCCTGGTCATGGGCAGCCTTGCGGACGTCGAGCGAGAGGTGCTACAATACTTGGCCGAGAAAGCGGCCGTGCTGTAGGACCGTGGACGGCATACTGAACATCTGCAAGCCGCTCGGGCCCACCTCGCACGACGTCGTCAACAGAGTGCGCCGCCTCAGCGGACAACGCCGGGTGGGTCACGCGGGTACGCTGGACCCGGCCGCCGCCGGCGTGCTGTTGGTGGCCCTGGGCCAGGCGACGCGCGTCATCGAGTATATGGCGAACTACGACAAGGAGTACCTCGCCGAGATCATGCTTGGGCAGACCACCAATACCTACGATGCGGCTGGCCGGCCTACCTCGGCGGCAACCGTTCCCCAATTCAGCCGCGAGCAAGTGGCGGCAGCCCTTGCTTCTTTCGTCGGCAAGATCTGGCAGGTGCCGCCGGCCTATTCAGCCATCAAGCAAGCCGGCCAACCCCTCTACAGGCTGGCCCGCGCCGGCAAGGAGGTCCAAGTCCCGGCCCGCCGGGTTGAGGTCCACAGCATCGATCTTCTAGAGTGGGACACGCCCACGTTGTGCGCCCTGATCCGCTGCAGCAAGGGGACCTACATCCGCTCCTTGGCCCACGACCTTGGGCAGAAGGTGGGCAGCGGCGGCCACCTGCGCTCCCTGGTGCGCACGGCCAGCGGGCGGTTTCACATTCGCGATGCCGTGACCTTGGAAGAGCTCGAACTTGCCTTCGCCAATGGCTACGCCGAAGATCTGCTCTATCCCTTGGATGAAGCGCTTCTACATTTGCCGGCCGTCATTCTCGGCCCCCAAAGCGTTCCCGCCATTCAGCAGGGCAAAGCCTGGCAGGGGACACGGCCAGTCGCCGAGTCGCTCCGCTGCCGCGCCTACACCGGCGACGGTGAGATAGTGGCCCTGCTCGAGAACGACCGGGGCACGGCCCTCTGGCACCCCAGGAAGGTATTTGCAGTTGGCAGATAGCATTCGCCTATCCATCGAACCACCCCTGAGCGCCCCACCATCGCCATCCGTGGTGACGATCGGCGTCTTCGATGGGGTCCACCTCGGTCACCAGAAGCTGATCGGGGCCGCGGTGGACCGGGCGCGCGATCTCGGCATCCGGGCCACCGCGATCACCTTCGACCCACACCCCCGACAGGCCCTGGCCAAGAATGGGACTGTGCAGTACCTGAGCTCGCTGCCCGAACGAAAGGCGCTCATACGCGGGCTGGGGGTCGACACCGTGGTCACCCTCCACTTCTCGGAGGAGGTCGCGGCGCTCAGCGCCGAGGACTTCCTGGGGGAGATGCGGACAAAGCTGGGGTTGATCGAACTCTGGGTTGGCCCCGATTTCGCCCTGGGGAGGGGAAGGCAGGGCACTGTGCCCGTGCTGGAGAGAATCGGCGGCCAGATGGGCTTCAGCGTGCATACCGTCCCCGCCGCCCTGACCGATGAAGGGGTCGTGGTCAGCAGCAGCACGATCCGCCGTCTCATCATGGAGGGGGACGTGGCCGCGGCGAACGAAATGCTTGGTCGGCCTTACGCCCTCGCCGGCCCGGTGATATCCGGCGACCGGCGCGGGCGCCTCTTGGGCTTCCCCACCGCCAACCTGGCCCTGAGCCCCTTGCGGGTCACGCCCGCCAACGGCGTCTACATCGTCTCCGCGCTCACTCAGGAAGGCCGCTTCTCGGCGGTCGCGAACATCGGCGTCAGGCCCAGTTTCGGCGAGAACACACGGGGGCTCGAAGTGCACATCCTGGACTTCAGCGGCGACATCTACGGGCAGATGCTCAGGGTCGGGTTCCTGCAGCGCCTCCGCCCGGAGATGCGGTTCGCCAGCGCCGATGAACTGCAGCGGCAGATCCAGCAGGACGTCGCGATGGCCCGGATGTACCTGCAAACCGGGGCTCGGCCACACTAAGAAAACCGGGGCGGCTTGCAGACCGCCCCGGTTTCGCATTCGGCGCCGAATCCGGCCTCGCGGCCGGCGGCTACTTGTTCTCTCGTTCCTTCTTGGCCTCGGCGACTATGTTCGGCACCAGACTGGCCGGAACTTCCTCATAGTGAGAGAACTCCAATGTGTACGTGCCCCTTCCTTGCGTGATGGAACGAAGGTCCGTGGCGTAAGTACGCAGCTCCGCGAGCGGGCCCACCGCTTTGATGACGCTCAGGCCGTCGCCCGTTTCCATACCCAACACCCGGCAGCGCTTGGAATTGAGCTCCCCCATCACGTCGCCCATGTTCGCCTCCGGGACGGTCACGGTCAGGTTCACGTAGGGCTCCAGCAGCACGGGTCGTCCCTGTTCCATGCCCTTCTTGAAGGCCTGGGACGAGGCGACCTTGAATGCCATTTCCGACGAGTCGACGGGATGGTAAGAGCCGTCGTACAGCGTGACCTTCACGTCGACGACGGGGAAGCCACCTAGGGCCCCCTCTCCCAAAGTCTCGCGCACGCCCTTCTCGACGGCAGGGATATAGTTTTTCGGCACAGAGCCGCCGACGACTCGTTCGGCAAACTCAAAGCCGCTGCCCCTCGGCAAGGGTTCCACCTCGAGGAACACGTGGCCGTATTGGCCGTGTCCACCCGTCTGCTTCTTGTGCTTG
>JAJZQK010000088.1 GCA_021847625.1 Chloroflexota bacterium | reverse complement strand
GTCAACATGTTCGAGACTCCTCCTGGAATTGCACCGTAAGGAAGCCTCTTCACGCTGCCCGCGGGAAGGGGTCCTTTGTAGCATAGGGGCGCCCCCTCGTCATTCCCGCGGAAGCGGGAATCCATTCTGAGCGTAGGGGACGTGGTCAGGGCACAATTGTTTCCCAAAGATCCATCCACGCCGGGTTGTGTTCCTCGATCAAGTCGATCTTCCAGGCGCGGTTCCACTTCTTGATCCGCTTCTCCCGAAGGATCGCCTGCTCCATGTCATCGCACAGCTCGAAGTACACGAGGCGATGCACGCCATAACGGCCGGTAAATCCTGCGACGACGTTGTTTCTGTGCTCCCACGCACGCTTGATCAGATCGCTGGTAACGCCCACATATAGGGTTTCGTTGCGCTTGCTGGCGAGGATGTAGACCACGGGCTGTTTGCTCATCGGCTGGGCCTCCTATCAGTCATCCTGCTCTGCCCCTCGTCATTCCCACCCCTTGCTCGTCATTCCCACCCCTTATTCGTCATTCCCGCGCAAGCGGGAATCCAGCCGTCACACCAGGAGCCTGGATTCCCGCTTGCGCGGGAATGACGAGGGGGCGCCCCTATGCTACAAAGGACCCCTTCCCGCCGGCGGCCTGAAGAGGCTTCCTTTAGGCCGGGTGGGCACCCCGCCGCCAAAAGGACCGAGCGGGTTATGACCCACGCTCCGCATAGGCTGATCGTTGGCTTAGGAAGATTCCTTTGGCAGCTGTCGCATTGGGCCCTGTCCCCCGCTGGGCTGGGCCGCCTGGCGGTCCTCCACCGTCACCGGGCGGCGGGCGCGGCCGACCTCGTCGGCGATGGCGAGGCAGCTGATGGCGCCGATCAGCAGCACGCCGATGGGCACGAGCAGCGTCGGCTGCATGGCGGCGACGAAGCCGCCCACGAAGACGTCGTGGGCCGCCTGCTGGAGCTGGGACGCCAGGGCGGGCGGGATGCCGGCCGGCAACTGGAAGCCGCCGCTCTGCCCCCGGCCGACCTCGAAGCCGCTCTGCGCCGCGCTGGCGAAGCCGTCGACGAAGCGCTGGCGGATATCGGCGGGCAGCCGCGAGGCGTAGGCCGCCGCCTTGTCCTGCAGGGCCCAGGTCAGCTGCGTCTGTAGCACGGCGCCCACCGCCGCGCTGCCCATCACCCCGCCCAACTGGCGGGTGGTGTTGAGGACGCCCGAGGCGGCCCCCGCCATGCGCGGGTTAACCTTGCGCATGGCCACCGTCGTCATCGGCGCGAAGACGCAGCCCTGGCCCAGCCCGGCGAGGATGAGCGGCAGGAGGAAGGTGAGCCGCGACGATTCCGGCGTCGCCCGCCAATCCACCAGGCCCATGCCGAGGGCGAAGACGACCAGACCGCCCACCAGGATATACTTGCCGCCGATGCGATCGGCCATGTGTCCGGCGATGGGGGCCACCACCATCGCCGTCAGCGATAGCGGCGCGATCGCGAGGCCCGCCTCCAGGGCGCTCAGGCCGAGCGCGGACTGGAAGTAGATCGTGAGCGGCAGGAAGAAGCCCAGCATGCCGAAAGCCACCACCGCCGACACCCAGTTCATCAGCGCGTAGTTGCGGTCGCCGAACAGGGAAAGCGGCATCAGGGGCTCCGGCTGCCGGCGTTCCCACAGCACGAAGACGCCCAACAGGAGCACGCCCAGGGCGATGACCAGCGGTATCGAGAGGAAGCCCGTGATGGTGCCCCACTGGTAGCGTTCGCCCTCGATCAGGCCGTAGACAATCGCGAAAAGGCCCGCGCTGGCGAGGGCAATGCCGCCCAGGTCTAGCCCGTGCCGCCGGCCCGGCCGCAGGTCGGGGATGATCAGGAAAGTGGCGGTCAGGGCGACGACGCCGATGGGCAGGTTGACGTAGAAGATCCACGGCCAGCCCCAGTTGGTGACGATGAAGCCGCCGAGGGTGGGCCCGGCCACCGCCGCCACGCCCGCCACGGCGCCCCAGACGCCGAAGGCCGCCCCCCGCTGCTGGGGCGGGAAGATGGTGGTGAGGATGGCCAGCGTTTGGGGGGTCAGCAGCGCCCCGCCCACGCCCTGGGCTATCCGGGCGGCGATGAGGTGGTTCACGTCGCGGGCCGTCCCGCTAATGGCGGAGGCGACGAGGAAGATGACCATGCCCAGCGCGAACAAGTTGCGCTGCCCGTACATGTCGCCCAGGCGCCCCGCCGTGATCAGGAGCACGGCGTAGACCATGATATAGGCGTTCAGCACCCAAAGGATTTGCTCCAGCGAGGCGTTGAGGCTCTCGATGATGCTGGGAATGGCGATGTTGACGATGGTGGTGTCGAGTAACACCATGAAGAAACCCATACTGAGCACGAAGAGAATGGCCCAGGGGTTGTTGCGCAGTCGAGTCATACGGTCTCCTTGCCTTTCGGGATGGCCTAGCGATGGCGCCCCGCCGGTCGCGCCGGGGATACGGTGGCCCCGCCACCTCCGCCGGCCAAGCCTCGCGTCGGGAGATGCCTTGCCGCTACACGGAGATGCAATTGTCGGGCCAAGGATCAATCACCTCAGGCCCGGCCTCGCGGCCGGGCCGGCACGCTAAGCCGTTATCTTAAATCAAGCTAACCAGCCCGTCAAGGGCGAATCGAGCCCTTTGCTTTTCTTGCCCGGCATGCTACTATGACGCCCATGCACGAGGGGTTGCCACCCCACTCATCACTCATTGCTCAGCACTTCGTACTCATCACTCCCTATGCAAGAGGGCTAACCATTGGACGAGGACTCGACTATCGGTATCCCGGGTCCGCCCCAGGCCGACGAGCGACGGCAGGCCGCGGGCCGGGCGGTCAACAAGTGGCACGTGCTGGCCATCGTCGGCCTGGGCACCTACCTCACCGTCCTCGATTCGAGCATCGTCAACGTCTCCCTGCCCGTCATGACGGCCGAGCTTGCCACCGACGTGACGACGGTGCAGTGGGTAATCATGGCCTACCTGCTCACCATCACCGGCCTGCTCCTCACCTTCGGCCGGCTGGCCGACCTGCTGGGCCGCAAGCGTGTCTACATGGCGGGGATGGCCGTCTTCACCCTCGGCATGGCCCTCTGCGGACTGGCCCAGAACGTGGAGCAGCTGATCGGTCTGCGCGTGGTGCAGGGCATCGGGGCCGCCTCGGTGATGGCCCTCGGCCCGGCCCTCACCGCCGCCGCCTTCCCCGCCAACGAACGGGGCAAGGCGCTGGGCATCAACTCCACCATCGTCGCCCTCGGCGCCATCTCCGGTCCGGTGCTGGGCGGGATGCTGGCCGACCTGGTCGATTGGCGCTCGGTGTTCCTTTTCCGCGTGCCCCTGACGCTCCTCGCCACCATCCTGTCGCTGCGCGTGCTGGCCGACGACGGCTCTGGCAAGCGGCAGCGCTTTGACCTGCTGGGCGGGGCGCTCCTATTTGTCTGGCTGGCGGCGCTCACCCTGGGGCTCAATCAGGGGCGCAACATCGGCTGGACCTCGCCGACAATCCTGGCCCTCTTCGCCACGGCCCTAGGGGGTTTTGCCGCCTTCGTCCTCGTGGAGATGCGGGTGCGCCAGCCGATGCTGGAACTGGCCGTCTTCCGCATCCGCCTCTTCTCGGCCGCCAGCGTGAGCGCCTTGATCATCTTCATGGGCCACTACGCGGTGGTGTTCCTGATGCCCTTCTATCTCGTGCAGGGGTTGGGCTATCCTCCCAGCCTGGCGGGGATCATGATCCTCCCCTGGCCGCTGACGATGTCCGTCGTCGCCCCCATCAGCGGCTGGGCCTCCGACCGCATCGGCTCGCGCGTGCTATCGACGGCGGGCATCGGCATGGTCAGCCTAGGCTTGTTCGCCCTCAGTACCCTCCGCGCGGATTCGACTTACCTGGAGATAGCCGTGCGCCTGGCGATGGTCGGCTTCGGCATGGGGCTCTTCGGCTCGCCCAACAATAACGCCCTGCTTAGTTCCTTGCCGCCGACGAAGATTGGCACGGCCTCGGGGATGCTGGCGACGATGCGCAACATGGGCACGGTGATGGGCACCGCCGTGGCGGGGGCGGTCTGGACGGCGCGGATGGCCTTCTTCGAGGACCAGCTGGCCCGGACGCGGGGGTTGGCGGGGCAGGAGCTGGCCGTGCAGTCACTCGTCGGCGGCATCCAGAGCGCCTTCTTCGTGGCGGCGCTGATCTGCGTGATCGGCATCTTCACCTCGCTGGTGCGCGGTACGCCGGCAGGCGCGGGTTCACCGCGGAGAACGCGGAGGGCGTCGTAGCGGTGGGTAACGAAAGCGACCCCGCCGGTCGGGGAGACGGGCGGGGTCGCGGTAGGTCGGATAGGATGCGGCTATCTAGACGGCTAGCGGTTCATCCGTAGACCGCCGGTGCCGGTTTGCTGCCAGATGGCAATGATGTTGCCGTCCAGGTCCTTGAACCAGGCGACCTTCTCGCCCTCCTGGGTGGCAACGCCGTTCACGGTCTTGACATACGGCAGGTCGTAGTCCTCGAACGTGATCCCCTTGTTGCGAAGGTCACGCATTCCCACAGGCATAGCCGCCAACCGGTGGATGATGCGGTATAATCAGCCTATAGTCATCACGCGTGGGGAGTACCTTAGACGTGGGCGAAGGTCGCAACCCGCCAAACAGAGATAGAGAACAGCGTGGACCGCTGGGGCGCGAGGAAATCGAGCGCAATCTGCGGTTGGTCGGACGTTATCTCCACGAGCAGGGCCTCGTCGGCGAAATCCTGCTCACGGGCGGCGCCTACATGACTCTGGTGCTGCGGCAACGCGAGGCAACCAAAGACGTTGATGCCTATTTTGCCGCCAACGCCCAGGCGGTGCGGGAGGCTGCCGCGCGTGTAGCCAGAGAAGAGGGACTGCCTGCCCACTGGCTGAACGATGCCGTGAAGGGCTTCATCTACACGGAGCCAGACGCGACGCTGTGGCTTGAGTGTCCGGGGCTACGGGTGTACGCGCCGCACCCCTCCTACATCTTCGCGATGAAGGCCGTTGCCGGCCGTCCCGAGGACGTGGCTGATCTGCGTGCCCTGCGTGATACCCTTAGGCTGACCTCCGCCGCCGAGGCGCTTTCAATCGTTAGCCGCTATGTGCCGGAGCGCCTGCTCACCCCGCGGGTGCAATACCTGATCGAGGGGCTTTTCGATGAGGAGGAAGATGCCTGAGTATCGGCCGCAGACGGCTGCCGAGACCCTCGCGCAAATCGTCGCGGGAGTGGAGCCGTGGCTCGCCATCGGGCAGTTTCTGGACGACTGGCGGGAAACCGAACTGTCGGCGAGGTTGCATCTTGTCGATGAGCCCCTTCCCGGGGTCAAGGGCCCGCACGTGCGCTGGGCAGCTTTACTAGCGGCAACGGTGGACTACCTATGTGTCCAGGATGGGGTGCCAACCCCATCCTGGACGAAGCGGTCCGAGTATTGGCTCCCTGAACCATGGTTCCTTTATCCAGGTTGGCGTCTGCGCGCTTGGCAGCTGGCAGAGACGCCTGTCCCCTTTCGGATGCGTAACATCTTCGGCGGCGACCGCATCTTGGCGCGAGTCTAGCGCAACGCACTCCGTCTTGCCAGATAGCACAGCGGCGGCTCAGATAGTCTTCGCGCCCTCAGCGGCCTCTGGGGTGCAAACCATACCTCCTGGCAACCCAACTGCAGGCAGCCTGATTAGATGGTCGGCGTGGGGGGCGTAGGATTCGTCGCAGGTGAAGAGGAGGATCTGCTGCTCGGCCGCCAGGCGGCGGCAGAGGGCAAGGACGGCGGCCGTGCGGGGGCCGTCGAAGGTGACGAAGGGGTCGTCTAAGATGAGGGGCGGACGGCGGCCTTGGGCCAGCAGCTTGGCCAGGGCGAGGCGCGCGGCGAGGTAGACCTGCTCCACCGTCCCCGTGCTCAGTTCGCCGTCGACGGCGACGCGCACGGGATCCGGCCGCTCAGGCGCCATTAGGTGAATCTCCAGCTTCGTGGGTTCGACGAGGGCCCGGCTGTAGCGGCCGGCGGTGATCTCGGCGACGTAGCGGCCCAGCTCCTCGGCCAGCACTTCCTGGGCCGTGACCATCGTCGACTCCCACGCCTGGACGACGACCTCCCGCGCCAGGCTCAGCACCTGCTGGCGCTCCGTCGCCGCCGCCAGGCGCTCGCGCAGCGCGGCCAGCTCCTCCTCCAGGGCATGGACCTCGTCCAAAGCGACCCGGTTGACGCGCGCCTCTACCCGCAGGTCAGCCAGCGACGCCTCCAGGGCGGCTACCTCGTCTCGCAAGGATGCCACCCCCCTCTGCAGGCGCTGGTAGCCGGCCTGGTCCACCGCGGCCAGGCGCAAGGCCGGCTCGGCCATCTCTTCTTTTATGTCTCGTATCCGCTTGCTGACCGCTCGCCGCCGCTCGGCCAGCTCGGCGGCGCTCTCCCCGGCCAGCAGGCCTTCCCGTCGAGCCTTACTCTCGCGCAGGCGACGGTCGAGGTCCTCGCCGGCCCGGCGCCGGGCCTGCACCTCGGCGGCCGAGGTGCAGCCGACTTCCGCCAGCATCGCCGCCAGTTTCTGGACGGCGAGCGTGGCCTCGCGTGCTCGTTCCTCGGCCCGCAGGCGGGCTACCTCGGCCCGAGCGTCGCCGTCCCCGCGCGAGCGCTGCCACTCCCACAGCAGCAGCCCCGCGCCGACCAGGGCCAGCAGCAAAAGCGCAGGCTGGGCCAGCGCGCCCGCTAAGCCCAGCAGCACCAGCACCGCCCCGGCGACCACCCAGGCCGTCCGTAGCGGTCGTGGGCCCTTGCCGGGAACGTTGGGCGACGCCTTCTCGGTACCTACGCCGGCCGCCTGCCCGGCCAGGGCGAGCATCTCGGCCATCCGCTCGGCAGACAGGGCCAGCACGGGGGCATACGCCGGCAGCTCCGCCTCCAGCCGGGCGATGGTCCGGTCCAGTTCCTCCACCTGCGCCAGCCGGGCGTCGAGCGCCGCCTCCTCCCGCTCTGCTGCCGCCAGCTCGTCCTCCAGCTGCAGACGTTTGGCGCAGCCTTGCAGCAGGGCCTCCTTCGTCGCCAGGTCCTCCCGCGCCGCGGCCAGCGCCGTCTCCTGTGCCGCCAGTTGCCCCCGCGCCTCGCCGGCCCGGGCGAAGGTCCGCCGCTTCTGGGCCAGGGCCTCTTCCCGGCGGGCGATGGCCTCCGGCAGGGCGACCAGGGGGCCGGGGTTGGCGCGCGAGTTGCGCCTGAGCTGGCCCAACGCCCTGTCCAGCTCGGCCAGCACCTGGGAGACCCGCACGTCCTCCTCGCCGCCCGTCACCACCCGCTGCAGGCCGTCGGCAACCTCCTTCTCTTCCGTCAGCCGGGCGATGTCGCGCTGAGAGACGCGCACGGTGCTCTCGAAGACGGCCCGCGAGCCCAGCCCCAGCAGGTCGGCCAGCCGTCGCTGGATCGCCTTTGCGTCCTGCAGCCGTTCGCCGCTGCCGGCGGCCGTCAGCGTGGCCGTGCGCGCCTGGAAGTCCTTGGCCAGGTGGTAAGTCTCGCCCTCGGCCGCGAAGGTCAGTTCGAGGGCGAACTGCTCGGCGGCCCCCCAGCGACGCAGCGCCAGCACCTTCTTGTCGCTCGTGTTGGGGCTCTGGAAGAGGGCGAGCGTGAGCGCCTCGCGCAGGGTCGACTTGCCCTCCTCGTTGTTGCCCAGGACGACGTTGAGCCCCGGCGCGAAGTCGGCCGCGAAGTGGGCGAAGCGGCGGAAGTCGCGCAGAACCAGGCGGCGGACGATCATCGGAGCACCCGCCTTCCCTGGAGGAGGGCGAGGCCGATCTGGAGGGCAGACTCGCGGCGGCGCTGTTCTGCAGGCGTGGCCGCCTCGGCGATGAGCGCGCTCATCCGCCGGGCGAACTGGCCGGCGACGGTGCGCGGGGAGAGGGCCTCCACCTCCTCCGGGCTCAGCATCGCCCGCGAGTCATCCACCACGCGCAGGGCGAAGAAGTCGGCCCCGAGCTCCTCCATAAGCTCGTCGGCGTCGACGATCACATCCAGCCGCCGCAGCCCGCCGAGCGCCACCGCCAGGACCAGCTCGGGGTCGGCCCGGCGGCGAATCTCCGCCCGCACCTCCTCCGCCGACGCCACGCCGTCCAAGGGCAGGCTCGCCTTCTCGTAACGACGGCGGCCCACCGGGCGTGGCGTCACCACGGCCGGGCCCTCGCCCAATTCTATGAGTATAGGACAGCCCAACTCGTCCTCGCCGAGCAGCTCCGGCGGGCCGCTGTAGCAGGCCTTCGCCCGGCCGGTCGAGCAGTCGCGGTAGGAGTGCCAGTGCCCCAGCGCCAGGTAGTCCATGCCGGCTGCCGCCACCTCGGCGGCGGTGAGGGGGAAGTCGTCCTCCGTCCCGGGCATGGCCAGCGAGCCGTGGGCCAGGCAGACGTTATAGGGCGTGGCGGGGTTGCGGGCCAGCCCCGCCAGGGGGCTCGTGGGCGAGGTCTTGGTCAGATTGGCGCGCCCGTGCACGGTGAGGCCGAGGGCGCTCAGCGTGAAGGCCGTGCGCTCGCCGTCGAAGAGGTGGACCCGTGCCCCCTCCGCGGCCAGGGCCGTCCGTCGGTAGACCGAGCCGTCGTCCAGGCAGTCGTGCGTGCCGGGAAGGATGAAGACGGGCACGGCGAGGCGGGCTAATTGCGAGCGAACGAGCTCGACGGTATCCTGAGCGGGTGAGTTGCTGTCGAAGAGGTCGCCGGCGATGAGGAGGGCGTCGACCCTCTCCGCCAGGGCCAGGTCGACGACGGCGCGGAAGGTTTCCTTCAGTTGGCGGCGCTGCTCCCGGCCCTTATCGCCGAGCCAGCGAAAGGGCGCGTCGAGGTGCACGTCGGCGGTGTGCAACAGATTGATCGCCATGCCGCTATTATGGCCACCGCCAAGCGCCCCGTCAAGCCTCCGAGGCCACCCGCCGCCCAAGCCGTAGGGCAGGGGCTTGTCCCCTACCGCCAGGGCGCGCACGCCCGGGCACCCTCAGCAAATTAGGTAATCCCTTGCCATCCGGTCTGCCGCCCGGGGCTGAATTCCCGGGCTAATGCTACAAAGCCCTCCTGCGGGAGGGCTCCCCGCCCCACGTATCCTCCAGATTGGCCGCTGGTTACCAATCCTATCCTGTCCCCAGCCCGCCTCGGGCGGGCTTTGTGCTATGAGCCCGGCGCATTCATGCCCGGGCTCCCTCGCCTCCAGCCTGCCTCACCTCGGCCGTCACCTCGCACAGGCAGGCGGCCAGGCCATGGTTCTCTCTCCCTGGAAGGGAGAGGGCAAGGGTGAGGGTCGTCCCCCAACGCTGTCCGATTAAAATCTTGCCGCCCGTAGGTAAAGACAGAAGCGCGGGCTAAGTGATATCCTACCGAGCAAATGGTGCCCCCGCACCACATCCGCTCGCTAGGAGGAATCACTA